>JASKZZ010000139.1 GCA_030147335.1 Herpetosiphonaceae bacterium
TGAACCGCAGGAAGTTGACGCTCGATGAGCCGACACATCTCCGTTAAGATGTCTGGCAGGGCTTCTTGCTGCGCGATCATTTGTAGCACATGAGCGCGATCATGTTCAAGCTGCTCCGCCTGCTTTCGCGCGGTAATATCCCGCTGAATCGAAACCCAATGAGTGTACCAGCCGTTCTTATTTGCAACAGGAACGATACTAATTTCAACCCAGAAGGGCGTGCCGTCTTTGTGATAATTTACAAGCTCGACCTGAATAGGCTTCCAATGCGTGAGCGACAGCCGAATGCGGTCAAGCGTGTTCCGGTCGGTTAGCGGACCCTGCAACATACGCGGTGTATTGCCAATTACTTCCTCAAAACTGTAGCCCGTCATCCGTGTAAAGGCTTCGTTGACATACATGATTTGCGGACCCGGCTCGTCGAGGGGTGTGGCTCTTGTAACGAGCACAGCATCTGTCGCGTGGATCGTGACTGACTCCAATAAGTGTAGGTGCTCTTCGGCGCGCTTTTGCTCGGTGATAATGGACAGCGTGACCATCACCCGCACGGGTGCGCCGTTTTCGTTCCGCTCCAGCACAGTTTCACGACTTCTGAGCCATTCCCATGTGCCCGATTTGCTTTGGAGTCGGTACTCGATGTAGCCTGGGGAGTTTTGATGTAAGTTAATCCAGTGCTTCTGGACGCGCTGGCGGTCGTCGGGATGTATCGCGTGTGTCAGTGATTGCGCGGACTCTAACTCGGCCTGTGTATAACCCAGCAAGGTGTCACGATTGAGGTACTGCATACGATGCTGGACAAGATCCACAATATAGATAATGTCGGGCGAGTTAGCGGCAAGATGCCGAAAGCGAGCTTCTTGCTTTTCAGCGGCTGCAACCGCTTGTTGGCGAGCATATACCTCCCCGCGCAGCTCGAACTCAACCATAACAGCCGCCGCAAGATCGTGGATCACGGAGAGTTCTTGATCTGTCCATGTACGAGGCTGTGTGTCAATCGCGCAAAACGCGCCTATGGTATGGCCATCACCGGTGTGTAATGGAACACCAGCGTAGGCGATCACCCGTAGATCCGTAATCGCGAGATTATCGTGTACTAGTGCATGAATACGGGCATCAGAAATAACAAGTGGCTCAGAGCTAGCGACAATATGCTGGCAGAACGAGTGGGTAAGCGGTGTTTGACGTGCAGATGCCCAAGGTTCGCTCAACCCAGTCTGACTTTTGAAGAACTGACGTTCACCGGCAACTAATGATACAAGCGCGACCGGCGTGCCGAGAAATTGCGTTGCTAGACGAGTAAATCGGTCAAAACTTTCCTCGGCGGGCGTGTCAATCAGCGCAAGTCGGTCGAGTGCTGCCAATCTTGCTGGATCGCGTAGGATTGTGATTAGCGGGACAGTCATAACAATCCTTTAATGGCTACAGTCTTCGAGACGGGTGCTGGGTAGCACATGTTTTAAACAGAGCTACGGTTTTAGGCAGCAAAAGCTATGAATGAAAATCAAAAAGGCTGACATCGCCGATTGGTCGATACAGTTCGTTGACGTGTGCTAATGGTTGGGCTTGGCAAAGATTACCACATACAACAGTACGGATTCTTGACCAAGGTCCTGACTTGCAGTAGCCTTCTATGCGGGTGTGTCGGGTGATGCGGATTGTAGGGCAGACATATGCTCGGCAATAGCTTGAGCTGCTGAGTCGGATGTTTCAAGTGCTGCAATAATTCGTAGTTGCTCTGCTACAGAGCGGTTTTGGCTCAGCTTTTGTTTTCCTTCCAAACGCTCGATCTGTATTTCAAAGGTAATGATCGCGTTGAGTAACCGTGTTTTGTAGGTGTCCGGCAGTTCGTTCCATTGCTCCGTATAAGCCGGCTCAAGCGATTCGATTAAGGCTTGAATGGCATGCTCGCTGGTCTCCAGTTCATGTAGGATGTGAATCGGGCCGGATGCATGAACCGCAACGTAGTTCCAGGTTGGGACATTCACCGGTGAATCATACAGCGAGGGCGAGATATAGGCGTGCGGTCCTCCAAAGATAACGAGAGCCTCGTGTCCTGTCTCGAATGCATGCCAGTGTGGGTTAGCACGGGCAAGATGGGCTTGGAGCTTAATGGAAGTGTCATTTGTTTGGATAACAAATGGCAGATGAGTTGCAAACGGTCGGCCATCGAGAACTGTGACCAAGGTTGCAAAGCTGTGCCCGCGCATAAACTCGATAATCTGAGCGCGATCCTCCATCCGAAAATGTTTTGGATTGTACATAATTTTTCCCTCCACATCGGTTTTTGCTATGTGTTGAAAGCAGCAAGGTGAGTTGCTTGGTATGCAGCCAGTGTAATGCATCGAGATCTGGGGCGTGGAGGGACAATCAAAAATGGTGTGGGTTGACAAACGGACGATCTTTTGAGACCGTCCGTTGCTCGCCGTGGGTATGGCCGATGCGTGTTGTATGGTGCTACATAATCAACAGGAATTTCGAAGCTGTACAAACAGCTCAATGTTTTACAGCGGCTGTACGTCACCCATGCGTCGCTCGAAAATATCTTCCGGCCCGTCTTCCTCATCAATTTGTTGGCCAATGCATGTAAAGCCGAACTTTCTGGCCAGTGCCAGCGACGCAATGTTGGTCGGACTGATCGAGACAATGAACCGGGGTATGCCATGAATACGATGCGCCCAGTTCATAAGCGCTTCGGCGGCCTCGTAGGCATAGCCTTGACGGCGAAAATCAGGAAAGGTGGTGTAGCCAAACTCAATTCCGCCGGGCGCGAGGTCTTGAAGATAGTCGGGATCGGGCATGGTGTGGAAGCCGATGTGTCCAATCATTCGACGATTCTCGCGCAGCACAATCGCTCGAAGCGTCCAAGGTTGGAGATCAGGAATTCGACGTAAATCTTCACGTCGTAGCTCCATCAGCCAACGCTCCTGCCACCAATCGGAAGGGATAGCAGCGCCAAGTAACTTTTCCGCCGCCGTCTGATCTTCCTTAAGCGACGCATCAAGGATCGCGGGTGTCAGCGGAATCAGCAGAAGACGCGTTGTTTCAATCGGCGATATTTGCGTTTCCGGTGCTATGTTTTCAGACATAGTGCTCCTGGTTAACAACATGATAGGTACTCTAAGGGTGACATACCTGCTAATAGCTGGCAGAATTGATGGTCGAGCCTATGGACAAGTTTACCGTTCCCGCCGTTCAACGACATGCTCCAATTGGCCTAAGCTTTTTAACCTGGATTGGGCAAAAGGGCGGCGAAGCCAGCTTTTACTGCTGACTCCGCCACTACCACACGCGTGTCTATCACTTGAAGATTGTCAAAGGTTGTCGCCGTGTTAGGATGCCGCCACTTGTACGACTACTTTGCCACGGACCTTGTGCGACTCAAAGTAACGATGGGCGTCTTGTAGCTCATCCAGTTGAAACCGGCGGTCAACTACAGGCTGTAGCTTGCTCTGGTCGATCAGCGCTGTCAATAATGCCAAATCGTGACCACTGGCACGGGTAATCAAAAATGTACAGCGTGGGCCGGAACGAAGCGCAGAAAGGGCAGTGTTTAGTAGATCGCGTGGCGCTGGACGTGGTGTTACCATGACGCCGTGTGGTGTAAGTACGCGACGAACATCCCGAAAATCGTGACTCCCTGCTACATCAAAAACGACGTCCCAACGCTCGTTACGCGTCGTAAAATCCTCGGTTGTATAGTCAATCATTGTATCCGCACCGAGCGAACGTACCAGCTCATGATTTTCGCTGCGACAAATAGCTGTAACATGGCAATCGAGCAGCTTCGCGAGCTGAATCGCAAATGATCCAATTCCGCCGGATGCTCCGTTAACAACAACACGCTGGCCACGTTGCAGATGGGCTTTGCCCCGCAATGCTTGCAGCGCGGTCAGACCTGCGAGCGGCACGGCTCCGGCATCGGCGAGCGATAACGACTGAGGTGCTCGTGCTAGTTTGGCTTGATCAACGCTGACATATTCAGCATGTGAGCCACCATGCAGCCCCACCAGCGCATATACACGCTCGCCCGGCACAAAAGCTGTTACCGATGGGCCGTAAGTTACGACCTCACCCGCAACGTCGTAGCCGGGGATATGCGGTAAGTTACGAGCGTGAACGAGCCGCAGTTGACCTTGCCGCGCGCCAATATCTGCAGGATTGATGCTCGACGAATGGACGCGAATCAAAACTTCTCTGGCCGTTGGAACCGGCGTTGGCACGCTTTCCATATGCAGCACTGTCGGATCGCCATATTTATGAA
>JASKZZ010000149.1 GCA_030147335.1 Herpetosiphonaceae bacterium
TGGCGGAACTACAGCTTAGCGGCGAGCGTTACGCTGCACTTGGCGATCCCGCCGCGCCAATCACAATGGTTGAAGTTTCGGACTTTGGCTGACCTTTTTGCCGTCGCTACGTCCGTGAGACGTTTCCTGAAATCAAGGCGCACTACATCGACACCGGCAAGCTATATTACGTATTCAAGGACTTTCCAATTCTGGCGCTGCATCCGCAGGCCGGTCTTGCCGCGCAGGCCGCCGAATGTGCCGGCGAACAAGGCGGCTACTGGTCTATGCATAGCAAGCTGTTTGAAAAGCCGGATGACTGGAGCAGCGATGCGGAGAACGCGCAGGCGGCGTTTGTTGCCTATGCCGACGAGCTAGAACTTGATACGGCTCGGCTCGGACAATGTGTGCAGCAGGGAGAGTACGCCAGTGAAGTGACGCGTGATGCTCGTGAGGCGCAAATGCTAGGCTTGACTGGAACGCCCGCCTTTATCATTAACGGCAAGCTACTCAGTGGCGCTCGTCCAACTGAGCAATTTCTACAGGTGCTGGATCGGGAGCTAGAAGGGCGATAATACCTCCAATCTGAGCTGAAACAGCGAGCTAAGTGTACTTACTAGCTCGCTGTTTCCATGAATCCGCACCATTTTATGAGGGCGTTGTTCCAAGCTTAATCGTTTGAGGATCGCTGGTAGGGCCGTTACAACGTGGCCCTTCCGCAGTCCAAACGATCGGATCGATAAACAAACGCCGCGCCGTTTGCCCAACATCCCACGCATGATACACAAGAAAGTCTGTTTGATTATCCGGGCCACGTACGACCGAGTTGTGGCCGGGACCAAGCACCTTGCCCGAAATGCCTTGAAGCACGCTCGGCCCAGCAGCGCTCCATTCATCGCGATACGGCCCGAGCACATTGTCGGCAACACCATAGCTTACGCCATACGCTGATGTATGCCACGCCCCACCACTATAAAAGCAGTAGTAGAGGCCTTCGTGCTCAACCACAAATGGACCTTCAACAGTATGCCAAGCTGACCAACTCTGATTATAAATTGTTCGATCACGCTGGTAAATCTGCCAATCCGCCGAAGCCCGCAACACCGTTGTCACTGGCCCTGCCACGCTCATCATATCGTCGGACAGCGGCACAACTGCCGTTCCAGTTCCGACGCGCTCGTCAAAAAAATCCTTCGCAAAAAATAGATACCAGCGACCATCGCGCGGATCACGAAATGGATGAGCGTCGATTGTAAAATTTTCATCCGGCAGGAACACAGTGCCGGTATCACGAAACGGACCAGACGGATGATCGGCAATTGCTACCCGCAGACGATGCCCTTCATCACTCTCGCCCACACAAGCCGAATAATACATATAAAAGCGACCATTGTGCTCGGCAACTTCAGGCGCCCAATACGCTGAATTCGTAGGTGTATCAGACGAATCGTCAAGCGGAGCCATGGCGAATCCAATATGCTGCCAGTGAACTAAATCCATCGAGCGCATCACTGGGAAAACTTTGTTTTCGCTCTCCAGGGTGTAGTCGATTGATTCCCTCGTACCATAGGCGTAGTATTCACCTTGCCAACGTAAAACAAACGGATCAGCAAAATAATCGGGCCACACAGGATTTTGATACGTCAACTCCATAATTCCTCCTCACCACATCTTCTTCACCAACAACAATACCGTTTTGTATGGGCATCTTTGCCAGCCTCACGATCATAACACCTTTATGACATGAGCAAGACACCGCAACGATGCGGCACATATAAGCGCTCAGTACGGGTTGTTGTCAGCCCCATAACGGTATGCAAAAAACGCAAAGTTGCAGAATCGATGGTGCGCCCAAAGCAGCGAGAAGAATTCCATTACAAAATCGGGGAATGTTGCCCTTCAGCCAATTATTGACAGGCGCTAAGCTAGCGCTAGATGCAAAGGGGCGCGAGATGGCGACATTTAAGCTGATGTTCTCAATCATCGACACCGAAACATATGTCGCAGCCAGCCTTGTCTTGGCTGCAGTGACATGGGTAGCCTGGCGCTCGACCTAAAAAACAGCAGGCGAATGCTCGAGTCAGAAAGGACCGTATATGGATTATGTCATGGTAGCCGTTGCCTGGGCGATAACAATCGGCATGCTAGGCGGCGCAATTGGTGGCTGGCTCGTCTTCTTGATCGCGTTGGTCAATGATTTACGCTCGTCAGGCAGATTCGATGCGCTTAAGCGGATGTGTGGGTGGTTCAAGCTGCCAGTGATTCGTCGACGCTTGGCTCGTTAGGAGGATTTTGGACATGGATTACGCAACATTGCTTTCGATCTTGCCATACTTTACGATCTGGATCGCGCCGTTGGTTGTGCTGAGCTTGGCAATCTTTCTTGTTCTGTTAGCATTTGCGTGGCTCCAGGATGTGCAAGATACGGCGCAAGCCAAATAATTACATATAGCCAGTTTAAGTCGGGAAAAGACGGCTTCCTTTATGGAGGCCGTCTTTCTGTTGTTCCCGATCAATACGGGAACTGGCGCAATGACGCGGGGAAAATTACCCGGCATTGTGAGGGATACCTGCTCTGTTGACCAATACCCGTAAACGATACACTGTGGCATATCAAATCGCATATATGTATCAGGCTTTCATACAGCAACGAGGGAAGACCATGGGACGAAACATCATCAAGCTGACGGTCCTGTTGACAACGCTCACCGTACTTTTCGTACTGCTTGGTCAAGCGGTCGGCGGAACTGGCGGCATGATCATCGCGGTTGTCTTTGCGCTTCTGATGAACGGCGGCGCGTACTGGTTTTCCGACAAACTCGTGCTCAAGATGGCTGGCGCGCGACCGGTAGGCGAAAACGAGTTACCGTGGCTACGGCCAATGGTAGCCCAACTTGCACAGCGCGCCAGCCTGCCAATGCCTAGCTTATACATTATCGACAGCGACATGCCAAACGCCTTCGCAACAGGTCGTAATCCCGCGCATGGTGTTGTTGCGGTAACTACCGGCATTATGCGAATGCTGACCCGCGACGAGCTAGCCGGCGTCATTGCGCATGAGCTGGCACACATCAAGCACCGCGATACGCTGTTATCGGCAATTGTCGCTACGGTCGCAGGCGCGATCACGATGATCGCCAACATCGGGCAATGGGCGCTGATTTTCGGCGGCTTGAGTGGCGATGATGAGGAAGGCGGCGGAATGCTTGGCGGGCT
>JASKZZ010000185.1 GCA_030147335.1 Herpetosiphonaceae bacterium
TGGGCGCGTGACGGTTTAAGCGATCTTGTCTTCGCGGTGGTTACCTACAATCGGCTGTATGCTACTGAAGCACGAACTGGATGGAGCTTTGGCGCGCTCGTAGATATGTTGCCGCCGTTCGTAGCACCATTGCTTGTTTCAATTGGAGGCGTTGCGCTTCTAACAACACAGCCAGGTTCGTCACTGTTTGTATCTCGTCGCAGCGGATGGCTTGTTGCAGCATGGGCTGCCGGGCTGCTTATAGCGGCACTTGGAAGCCTTCGCGCATTCGTCCATTATTACTATCCCACGCTTCCTTTCTTGGCACTATTAGCCGCTCCCAATATTGTCTGGCTGTGGTTACAGCCGATTGGCAAAACAAAGCTGGAACATTTTGCTGGTCGTGCGGCACCGACGTTGCTTGTCGCCTTGTTGATTCTACCCTTTGCATGGCAGAACATTCAGCTAATTGGTTCCAGTCCGTCACAACAGGCGGAGCAATTATATGGTGACGCTGGCAAGCACTTTTTCGCGTCTGCTCCAGACGTTGCCACATTTATTCGCGATAACACCGCGCCAAACGATAGCGTCTTTATCTTCGCCGCCGAGCCACAAATCTACCTGCTTGCAAATCGTCGTGCTGCCAGCCGCTACATCTACAACTATCCACTTACACTCGTGCCAACCGCAGCCGCCGAACTACGTGAAGAACTTACTACGAACCCGCCCAGCCTGATTATCACCTACTCGGGAATGCACCCCACCATGTTCTCCAACGATTCGCGCTTCCAAAATGTATCGTTCCTTACACGCATTGGTGGATACGATATTTTTGACCCGGAATAACGTTCATGTAATGTCTTCACTGAAGCAGATCCACTTGGTCAAATCACCAAAATCGAGACGATATCAATCGCCGGCACGCTGACTTCACTGTACCTATATATCCGCGTCACCATTCCATGCAAGCGTTGCCGCGTAACAACCCATGTGGTACAATATTCAAGCATTGAGACCAAGTTGTGGCGACGTGGCCAAGTGGTAAGGCAGAGGTCTGCAAAACCTCCATCACGGGTTCGAATCCCGTCGTCGCCTCCAACTAAACAAAAACGGCTGTGGTGCAGAAACCACAGCCGTTTTTGTTTGTTTACGATCTTCAGTTAGGCAAAGAGTTGATTAACTGGAACACACTCAATGCTCGATTGCCGAGCAGGACCAACAGAAATAATAGCTGTTGGTACGCCCAGCAATTCGGTCAGGCGATGAATGTACCGTTGAGCATTTGTCGGTAGTTCGTCAAAACTACGAATTGTATCGGTAGGTGTTTGCCAACCCGGCAACTCTTCGTAGATCGGTTCGACCTCGCTTAGCTCTGCGATGCTTGTTGGCATATAGTCGATCACCTCACCGCGTAGTTTGTATCCGGTGCAAATTCGCAGTGTTGGCAGTTCGTCCAGAATATCAAGCTTGGTCCAGACCGTATAGTCGATGCTGTTAAGCTCGGTGACGTAGCGGGCGGCAACTGCATCGAACCATCCGCACCGGCGAGGACGGCCGGTTGTCGTACCATATTCGTGGCCGCGTTCACGCAAAATATTGCCGGTTTCATCGGTAAGTTCAGTTGGGAATGGTCCGCCGCCAACTCGTGTAGTGTACGCTTTGAAAACGCCCAGTACATGGTTAAGGTGACGTGGCCCTATTCCAGAGCCTTGACAAGCGCCAGCTGCGCCGGGAGCCGAAGACGTAACATACGGGTAGGTGCCCCAATCAACGTCTAACAGCGACGCTTGTGCGCCTTCCAGCAGAATACGCTCGCCTTGTTGTAAGGCCTGCTGAACGCGCGGATGCGTTGACTTGATGTACGATTGAAGCTTGTGACCGTACTCAACGCATTGTTGATACAGCGCGTCTAACGATTGCTCCTTGCCGCCATGTCGTTGCAAGAGATCATTCTTGACACTTACTGCGCGTGCTAGACGTTGGCGTAGTGTATCATTGTCGAGCAGATCGGCCATCCGAATGCCGACTCGCTCCATTTTATCGCTGTACGCCGGTCCAACGCCGCGTCCGGTTGTGCCAAGTCGGCCATCGCCACGTAGCGACTCTTGGATACGATCTTGCTCAAGATGATACGGCATAATAACGTGAGCACGGTCGCTAATATACAAATTGTCGAAGATAACATTCGTCTCGGCAAGGGTTGCCATTTCTTCCAGCAACGCCGCTGGGTCAACAACAACACCGGTTCCGATGATATTAACAGTTTGGGGGTTAAAGATGCCGGCAGGTACCAAATGCAGCTTAAAGGTTCCACGGTCATTAATAACGGTGTGACCGGCATTGTTACCGCCACTGTATCGAATTACCATGTTGGCGTGTTGGGCTAGCAGGTCGACAACGCGGCCTTTGCCTTCATCACCCCACTGGCCGCCGATTACGGCTACAACAGACATACGGGAACATCCTCTCTAACGCATGGACACGAACGTCCATGCGTGCCGGATTGCAAACAATTCGGCCTAGTATAGCACAGGACACGTGACCATCTAGGAAGTGAGAGGAGACATAGCAACGCGGCGCATCGCCGCAAAGGTGTAAAATATATGACCATGACAGACTCGATCAGTTTTGCAGACCTTGGCCTAAGCGAACCTACGCTCAAGGCTATTGCGGAGCTAGGCTACGAAGAACCTACGCCCATTCAAGCGCAAACAATTAGACAGATGACCGATAGTGTTGATGTGATTGCACAGGCTCAGACCGGTACAGGTAAAACTGCCGCATTTGCGCTGCCAATCATTGAAAAGCTTGATCCAAGCTTACGTACTCCGCAAGCACTGGTATTAACACCTACGCGCGAACTCGCGGTTCAGGTCGCTGAAGCATTCCACGCCTATGGAAAATACCATCGGGTATCGATTCTGCCGGTCTATGGCGGGCAGCCAATTGATCGCCAACTGCGTGCCCTCGATCGTGGCGTGCAAATTGTTGTGGGTACGCCTGGACGATTGCTTGACCATATTAGGCGCGGAACACTAAAGCTCGACCAAGTTCGCACTGTCGTGCTTGACGAAGCCGATGAAATGCTCGACATGGGCTTTGTCGAGGACATCGAGACAATCTTGCAGGAAACACCAAGCGAACGTCAGACCGCGCTCTTTTCCGCGACGATGCCCCTGCCAATCGCGAATTTGGCAAAGCGCTATATGCGTAATCCACAGCGGATTACCGTGCAGACCGAACAGATGACCGTACCCCAGATTCGCCAAATTTATTATGAAGCAGGTGGTCGTGATAAATTTGAAATACTTGCTCGTATTCTTGACTTTGAAACGCCTAGCTCGGCCATTATTTTTTGCCGAACCAAAAGCGAAGTAGACTCGCTTGGAGAGCGTCTTACGGCGCGAGCAATGGCCGCTGACACCCTACATGGTGACCTCAGTCAGGTCCAGCGCGACCGAGTCATGGCCCGCTTCCGCAGTGGGCAGGCCGAGCTTTTGGTTGCCACGGACGTAGCAGCCCGCGGCTTGGACGTCGAGCACGTTTCGCACGTTATCAACTATGATATCCCGCTCGATCCTCAAATTTACGTCCATCGTATCGGGCGTACCGGTCGCGCTGGCCGTACCGGCACCGCAGTTACACTCGTCACGCCACGAGAACGAAGACTGCTTAAAATCATTGAGCAAAGCACCAGGGCGCAGATTCAGCGAATGCGGTTGCCTACCATTTCCGATGTAATGGCGCGTCGCCGTGAGTCCTTCAAGGAAACGCTGCGCGAAACTATTGCGCAGGGTGGCCTTGAACCATTTACCATTATGGCCGAGGATCTGGGCGAAGAATATAGCCCAACCGATTTAGCGGCAGCCGCGTTCAAGTTGTTGCTTGGCGAACCTCAAAATGAGAGCGAGGATAAACTTGCCGAGCAAGAGCGTGATAGCATCGAGGATGAGCGAGATGGGCGTCCTCGTGGACGTCGAGACCGAAGCTTTGGTCCAGAGCGTGGCATGTCTCGCCTTTATATCGACATTGGCCGCAATGATGGCGTTCGTCCAGCTGATATTGTTGGCGCAATTGCGAACGAGGCGAACATCCCAGGGCGTGCTATCGGCGCGATTGAGTTGTTTGAGCATTTCTCATTCGTAGAAGTGCCCGACAATGCGTTTGATCGTGTGATGCGCGCCCTTAAGCGAACTACAATCCGTGGTCGTAAAATCGCGCCCAGCGTTGCCAAACCACGACGATAGATCGTAGAATACGCGTACAGGTTGATTTGTACGCCGTTGCTTGTTCAAGACCCATGTAGTATCAGGACTCAACCTGTGCAGCATGGGTCTGTGCTTTGCCTGAAGGAGTTGTGCGATGGATAGTCTTGCGCCCACTGCCGACGATGAACGATTAGCTATTCTCCTTCATGCACTCGGTAACCCTATGCGGCTTGCAATCCTGCACTACATCACCAATCATCCCGGCTGCATCTGTAACGATCTTGTATTACGCTTCGACCGTGCCCAAGCTACTGTTTCGCAACATCTGGCAATGTTACGGAAAGCTAATGTGCTTGTAGCCGAACGGGACGGGCAAGCAACCTGCTACTGGGTCGATGCAGAACAAATAAGTTGGCTACAACGTCACATTGCTCGTCTTACTGACGGCCCAAAAGAAATTCATCAATAACATCTATAAAAGAATTGGGGGTTGTCCTTGCGTATTCATCATGAACAACGATTGGTCAACGGTGTCAATTTACACTGTGCAATAGCAGGGGAAGGACCCCTAATAATTTTACTCCATGGATTCCCCGAGTTTTGGTATTCGTGGCGACATCAAATTCCCGAGCTTGCAAAACATTTTACCGTTGTCGCCCCTGACATGCGCGGCTATAATGACAGTGATAAACCAGTGCAGGTTGAGGATTATGCAGTACCGAAGCTTGTCGAAGATGTTGTGCAACTTATTCACTCATTTGGGCATGAGCAAGCAGTAGTGGCAGGTCATGACTGGGGAGCGGCTGTTGCCTGGGAAGTCGCGCTAACACGACCGGAAGTCGTCGATAAACTAATTATCTTAAATGTACCTCATCCTCGGATATTTATACAAAACTTGATCACTAATCCACGCCAAATGCTGCGAAGCTGGTACACCGCTTTTTTCCAACTACCATGGCTCCCAGAGCAAGTAATCAAGGCCGATAACTATCGATTTATCGAACAAGCGTTTCGTGGCATGGCAGTACACAAGCAACAGTTTTCAGATCAAGATATAGCACAATACAAGCTTGCTATATCTAAGCCACGGGCATTAACTAGCGCAATAAACTATTACCGAGCGGCCGCACGCTACGGATTATTTAGCATGTCCGGTAGTGGACCCATCGTCACACAACCAACGTTGGTAATTTGGGGAGAACAAGACACAGCATTAGGCAAGGAACTAAATGTAGGATTGGAGCGGTATGTGCCTGATCTAACCCTACATTTTATCCCTGATGCAAGTCATTGGGTACAGCAGGATTGTCCAGAGCTTGTAACGCAATATATGCTTAAATTTCTCCAACCAGCTTAAACACAAAGACGACTGAGTAATTGAACTCAGTCGTCTTTGTGTTTGGTTAGGGTGCGCTGACCTTGTCTCCCAGGCCGAGGCCCAGTACCCGCGGCGCTGCATCGTTTCACGGCCCGGTTCGAGATGGGACGGGGTGGGTCCGATGCGCTCCCAGTACACCCACATTGTTTCGCACCTTCACAAATCAGGCATGTGCGCCGACAATTTATTGAATAATAATTTCTAGTTGCTGGTATTCCAGAGGACCAGGCAAGCCCTCGGGCTTCAGTACGTCTCGGCTCATGCCTCGCGGCACGTCCACCTGACGCCTGTTCCTCCGCTCATCTTGCGGCGCCCTTACCAGTCATATACTGCGAGGTGACTCGTCTTGTGGCGGGGTTCGCACTTAGATGCATTCAGCGCTTCGCCCTTCCGACCGTAGCTATGCAGGCTGCAGGTCGCCCCACACCTGCTCCACCAGCGGGTCGTCCAGCCCGGTCCTCTCGTACTAGGGCCAGCCCCACGCAATCACCTA
>JASKZZ010000207.1 GCA_030147335.1 Herpetosiphonaceae bacterium
CACGAGCAGCATGAAATCTGTCCACACCAACGTAATACCTTTGAAACTCGCACTCGCCGAAGCCGAGCAAGGAGGCTACGCCCTTGGTGCCTTCTCTCCGCGCTACACAGCAATGATTCAGCCTGTGCTGCGCGCAGCAGAACGTGCTCGGTCACCGCTTATTGTCCAGATCTCGCAAAAAGAATTGATTCGCTATGGCATCACGCCCGAGGAGTTCGCCTCCGAGTTTTATGCAACGCTTGACCGCGAGCAAATCACAGTACCGGTCGTACTCCACCTTGATCACACGAAAGACATGGCTGTCATCCATGCCGCGATCAGCGCTGGCTTTACATCGGTCATGATCGACGCTTCTGAACATCCACTGCCCGAAAACATTGCGATCACCCAAACAGTTGTCCGCTATGCTCACGACCACAGCGTTTCAGTCGAAGCAGAGCTTGGCATGATTGGTACAACCGATTTTGTTGAAACTGAGCGCGATGAAGAGCTTTATACCAATCCTGCCGAAGCTGAACAGTTTGTGCGGGAAACGCAGGTCGACGCGCTTGCGGTCTCGGTAGGAACTGCTCACGGCGTGTATAACGTGCGCCAGCCACGGGTGGATTTTGATCGCCTCCAGTCAATTCGTAGCCGAACACCCGTGCACCTCGTACTACACGGTGGATCCGGCGTGCCAGCGGAAATGGTTAAGCAAGCAATCCGGCTACCTGGAGGTGGCATCAGTAAAGTCAACATTGCAACTGACCTCGAACTTGCCGTGCTGGAGGCGCTTGGTCGTGAGGAACGTATGACAGACGCTGAGTGCCGAGCGCTGGCACCTGAACAATTACAGCAGGCCCGCACAGCGGTGGAACGCGTTGTAACCGACAAAATACGTAATTTCCTGGGGAGCGCTGGCCAAGCTGCTGCTCCTAGAACATGAGGATTTCAATGGAACAGTCACCGTTCCACGTTCGCGGCATGATCGAAGGATTTTACGGGGCGTTTTATACGTTTCCCGAGCGCAACGACTTGATCCGGTTCATTGGAAAACACGGTTACAACTTGTATATCTACGGTCCCAAAAATGATCGGCAGCATCGCCATCGCTGGTGGGAGTCGTATGAGCCGACCATCATGGAGCAGTTCGCGGAAACGGCTGCGATTGCAGCTGACGTTGGCGTGCAGTTTTGCTATGCGATCTCCCCACTCGATTACGAGCCTGCCCAGGATTTTCCAAAGCTGACGTGCAAACTCAATGAGATGTACAACGTGGGCATTCGTGCCTTCAGCCTGCTCGTTGATGACCTCCAGTGCGTTGCCCATCACCGGACAAACTGTAGCCTCTGCCCGTGGCCAGCCGAAATCGACATTGCACTAAGTAACGATTTGCATGAGTGGCTCCGTGCGCTTGATCCAAATTGCACCCTCAGTATATGTCCCACGTCTTATCACGGCCGTGCGCCATTCAATACGTATTTAACCGATTTAGGGGCAGGGCTTCATCCTCAGATCGACATTTTTTACACAGGACCGGACGTCTGCTCTCCTGAAATCACGACGGCCGATGCAAAAGCTTTTGCCGAAGTTGTTCATCGAGCGCCACTAATTTGGGATAACTATCCGGTTAACGATCTGATGATGCGGCCATATATGCATATTGGACCAATTCGCGACCGTGAAGCAACGCTTTACCAGGTTGTTCGCGGCGTTGTCGTTAACACCATGCTTCAGCCGGAAGCATCCAAAATACCATTGCTGACATGGGCAGAGTATTTTGCTGATCCGCACGGCTACGATCCAATTGCTGCATGGAAACGCGCAATCCTCCATATCGGCGGAACAGCCAACAGCGCCGCCTTGCTGCTGTTCGCCGAAAATTCCCTACACTCATGTTTACGTCTTCCAGAGCGTCCAAAACTTGAGCGACTTGCCAATGCTGCTACTGCCTTGGTGTTAGGCAACGAAGTATTGTCCAATTCAACGTTGGATGAGTTGAACCAGTATCTCAATACCCTCGACGACGCGTGCTACGTGTTAAAGAACAGAATGGAAAATTTACGACTGCGCCAAGAATTGTTGCCATGGGTTGAAGCATTGGATGAATGGATTTGGATTGGCAAGCGGGCAATGCGACTCTTCGAAGC
Source organism: Herpetosiphonaceae bacterium (assembly GCA_030147335.1). Taxonomy (GTDB): domain Bacteria; phylum Chloroflexota; class Chloroflexia; order Chloroflexales; family Kallotenuaceae; genus LB3-1. Next base: position 2,130 of record JASKZZ010000207.1, read on the forward strand.
GATCTACATAGGCAAGCCCTTTGAGCACCTTGCACGCGGCGTGAAAAACGCCATCAAGGAGGTCCAGCTGCATAGCAAGCAGACGGCGGGAAATGCGCTGCTGCCGTTCGCACAGACTGTATTGGAACATGCTGAAACGAAATGCTCTGACCAAGCGGAAGGCCAGCAAGCTTTCTCAACGGCGTTGGATCAGCCGAGTTTCTCGCACGGCCTCACAGCATAAGCCAACTGGAAAGCAGGAATAAACAGTGGACGATCAATTGGGGCTGCGTCACGACAAGGTAGCTACACCGTTCCCATGGCTACTCGCCTACTTTCGCCAGGTCTACACACATCGAGTAGATCTGACTCCAGATGGGCTGGTACTATTCCCACTCAGCGATCAAGAGCTGTTAATCGAAGCCCTGCACCTGGCGTATAGCTACGATGGCCTGCATTGGACGCCGCTTAACAGCAACCAGCCCGTGATTTCAGTGGGCATGATGCCGCGCATTCGCGATCCATTTGTAGGCAGAGGCCGCGACGGTCAATTTCATCTCCTGGCAACAGGCGGCACGTCAGCGACGGGCATGTACTACGCACGTTCTCGCGACTTAAAGTGCTGGACTCACCAGTGTTCGTTACCGGTTATGGAAGGGGTGCCGGGCGTACGCAACGTATGGGCACCTGAGTTCGTCTTTGATCCTCAGCACAACAATTATCTGGTGTATTGGTCGTCGTCATGTGGGAAACATGGTTGGGATGACAGCCGTATCTGGTATGCGCGAACCGACGATTTTCAAACCTTCTCAATGCCAAGTGTGTTGTTCGACCCCGGCTATACCGTCATCGACGCGACGATCGTATCGCTCGACGATACCTATTACGTGTTCTTCAAGGACGAGCGATTCGGCCACGCACACGGCGAACATCGCTACATTCAGGTCGCGACTTCGTCGGAACTTGCCGGCACGTACACCTACGTCACGGAAGCAGTCACACCGTCGATTACAGAGGGACCAGCAGTGATTCGGCGGCCTGATTCGAATCAGTGGTATCTGATGTACGACCACTGTATGGATAACCGCTACGGCCTTTCGGTATCTGAAGATTTGTTGAACCGGAAGGTTGTGGACGACGTTACTTTCCCACCAAACGCCCGCCATGGCAGTGTCTTCGGCGTTTCTGAGAACGAGTTGTCCACATTGCTGGAGCACTGGAGTGAGCCGGGCAGCAAGAATGGATAAATTGGTAGTCCAGGAAGGCAAGCAGCATGGTGAGCGGGTGTTGCTGGGTAATGGCGGCCCGCTGGGACTGCATGCCGCCAACAAAGCATACCAGCAAGTCTGGGCACGTGACACCATGATCAGCGGACTTGGGCTGATGCTCTGCCACAGCAGCGAAGGACCAGCAATACTGCGGCGATCGTTTGAGACGCTGCGCGCCTACCAAAGTCCGCTTGGAAATATTCCACACAACGTTGGGCTGGCCAATCTCGATGATCCAGCGTTAATCGCTCACGGCGGACGACTGGAAGCGACCCATGGGCAGGATGGCGTCGCGATTGTCGATACAGCGCACGCTGGCTGCATCGACAATTGCCTATGGTATATCGTCGGCCACTACTACCATTATGTCGTCACGAACGATCGTAATTTCCTGCGTATCGCATGGCCAAGCCTTGAACGCGCGCTACTCTGGCTGCGCTATCAGGACTCGAACGAGTGCGGGCTATTGGAAGCGCACGAGGCGATGGATTGGGCTGACCTTTTCGCCAATCGCTATAACGGCCTGTACGCCAACGTCTTGTATTTCGCCGCCTGGCAAGCAATGGGGCATATGGCGGCAGCGCTGGATATAGACGCGGCACCATTTTTGGAACATGCGCAGGATGTCCGGCGCAAGATAAATGTTGTGTTATGGATCGGGCCTGAGGCATCGAAGGACTGGGACTGGATCAAGTTCGAGCGCAAAGAATGGCTGTACACGCTCAAGCGGATCGAGACCGAACTGGTGGAGCGCCAGTTCTATCTACCGTATGTAGCGTTCCGCGACTATGCCGACCGCTTCGATACATTGGGCAACCTGCTTGCAATCGTTTTTGGTGTGGCGGATCAGCAGCAGGCTAACAAGATTCTCGACTACATCCACGGCTGTGGATTGAACGAACCGTTCCCCATACAGGCGGTGTATCCAGTCGTCAATCCAGGAGACAAGGATTGGCGCGAGTATTACCGCGTTCGCAATATTAATCAGCCGCACCATTATCACAATGGCGGTGCATGGCCGTTTATCGGTGGCTTTTATGTTGCCGCGTTGGTGCAGGCAGGCCGTCTGGCTGAAGCCGAGCAACAACTGATCAAGCTGACCGATATGAACCGTGTTGGGAAATTGCGCGAGTGGGAGTTTAACGAATGGCTGCACGGCCAGTCCGGCCGTCCAATGGGCTTCGCTGGACAGTCGTGGTCGGCGGCGATGTACCTTTTTGCGTGCAACGCAGTAGAGCAGGGGATGGTCAATGTGTTCAATCCAGGCAACGGCTGGAGATGCACATGAGGAGCAGACGGCGTGGATGAACAGCTCTTGTGGTCAATTGGGGCAGCCGATGGCCAGTCGCACGATTTGATCGACAATTACAAAGATCCCAATCTGCTTGGTGATGTTGTTTGGCGCGTGCCGCAAAACGGACAGGCAGCCGCGAAACAGTTGTGGCCGAGCTTCCACCCGAGCGAAGCTGATCCCGATGCAGGCTACCGACTCCATCCGTACACAATTGTGTTCGATCTCCCGCACCATCCAGCCACAGCATATGCCCTGAACATTCACTATCTCGTGATTGCGCCGCGAGTGCCGCACCTTGAAATCGAAGTTAATGGAATCATTGGACGCGCATACCTGCGTCCAGCCCCTTCGCACTCCGGCGAGATTCGCCTGATGTCCGGCTTGCACACGACGATCTACTCCGAGGGCATTGCGGAAGTCATAATCCCGGGATCGGTGCTCAAAATCGGAGAAAATCGGCTGTGCTTGATAAGCCGAGATGACGGTGAAATTATCGTCGTGCGCAACCGTGAAGCGATCAAGCGACTGGACCGGATGGCCAACGGAGCAGGCCTAATTTATCAGTGGATCACGTTCGTGCAGCTTATGAGTGCGCCGAAGCAGCGAATCGCGCGGATAGAGATCAAGCCAACGGTTGTGTATCGTAAACGTGCGAACGGTACGCTGGTCGAGCGCTGTCACCTGTATGTCGAGTGCAACCGCGCGATCGACTATGGCTCGCTAATCTTGAACGTCCGCAGTGATGATTATGCGGAAAGGTTCAAGCTACCACTGCCAGTCACTGCCTTTGGGCATGTTCGCTATGGCTTCGACCTGATCGACGGTAACTCTCGGGTGGTTGAATACACAATTGACGGATTCGTGGATGGGAAAGCGCTACACAGTTCCGGCAGCTTTACGCGCTGTCGGAAATGGAACGTGTATATCACTCCCCATGCACACACGGACATCGGGTACACTCATCGTCAATGGGAGGTCGCAGAGCGCCTGTCTCGCAATATCGACACAGCGCTTGATGTGCTGGCATCCGTCGATTCCTCGCAGTCCAATCTACTGGCGTTCAGCTACCACCTCGACTCGACCTGGGCTTTAGAAACATGGCTTGCGACACGTGGCGAGCATCGCAAACAGCAGCTGATGGCAGAGCTTCAAGCGCGGCGCATCAGTGTTCCAAGCAATTATGTCGATTTGTTGACGCAGTACGCGGCGCTAGAAGATCTAATTCGTAACGGCGAATTTTCCGACGCGCTCCTTCGGCCGCTCGGCCTACGTGCCGACTGCGCAGCTGTTGTTGATGTTGCGTCGCTAACAGGCTCGTTGCCGGCAATCCTCCAAGGCTCGGGCGTCAAATATCTTGTTCATGCCAACAACCAGGATCGCGGCCCGTTCCGTTTGAACGGCGGCTTACACCGCATCTCACCATTTTATTGGCAGGGCGGTAATGGCGGACGAGTGCTGGTCTGGCTGGCAAAAATGTACTGCGAGCTACGCAAAGTCTGCGGTAGTCCACCACTGCTGACGTCCGCCGAGCGCGGACTGAACCTGTGGCTGCAAGAGTACGAAAGCGACGAGTATGCGCCCGACGCGGTTCTGCTGTATGGGCAGGAAGCAGACAACACCGATCTCGATCCGCAGCCAGTTGATTTTGTGCAGCAATGGAACGCGACGTACGCATATCCACGATTAATTGCCAGCGACGTCAGCGACTTCTTCCAGTATGTTGAGCAGCATTTCGGCGGAACGCTGCTCACAGTCATTGGCGACGGTGGTGCGTATTGGGAAGACGGGATTGCATCATCGATCGTACCGGCGATCGACGTTCGCCGCGCGCAAGCCATGCTGACTGCGGCTGAACGATTGGAAGCGCTCGCTATCGTTCATAACGCGAACTGGACGTACCCGCAGCAGCAATTCGACGAAGCGTGGCGACAGATTCTGCTGTGGGATGAGCACACATGGGGAGCGTTCCTGAGTTGCCGAGACCCCGACGCGTTGCTGCAGCGCGATCAGTGGGCGACCAAAGAGCACATGGCTCGTGATGCTGTGCAGTGGGCGCAGCGGCTCCTGCACACGGCGGCTACCCGCCATAGCTTAAGCTGGAATAACAACGGACGCGAGGTCGTCGTCTTCAATCCGAATAGCTGGACAATCAGTGATGTTGTTCGGGTTGAGATTGAGCGCGGCGAACAGGTTTTCGAC
>JASKZZ010000230.1 GCA_030147335.1 Herpetosiphonaceae bacterium
TGTTGGATCTTCGCTGAAATGATACAGCATACAATTGCTTCACCTTGTCAGCAGCATGATTTAAAAATTAGTCCTGGCAGTGAGGAATGATGGGAGCGACAAGACGCAGTGCAGGCCGCTCCCAATGGATTTTGTTGGCCAGACTATGGGGCGTTTGGACCGACAAGATCGCTGCCTTGCCAATCACGGGGCTGGTCAGATACAGAGCGCAGGATAAGAAAGCCCACGATAACCAGAGCAAGCAAGACAAGCACGCCAATTCCCTGCCCAACCTCCGGCGCTAAACCAAGCGCCTGGATCGTTAAGTATGTGACGGTCCCCCAGATGATCGGGCCGGTTATCTGCGAAAAACGACCAACCATGCCGTACAAGCCGTAAAATTCACCAACTCGGGAGGGTGGTGTAAGGCGCAGCATAAATGGACGATCAGCTGCCCATACGCCGCCTAAAGAGAAGCCGGCTGCCGCCGCAACAGCATACAGCGTCCATAGGGGTAGTCCTAGAATGCCAACCATCGCGGCGGCGACAAAAATACCCATCCACGCGATCAATACCAGGTTGAGTGTACGCTTCGGGCCAAGCTTATCGGCGAGCCAGCCCCAGAAGAACCCACCAAGAACAGCGAATGTAATGGCCGACATCAGTATTTTGCCGGCCTCCCCTTGACCTTGCTCCTCGGAAAGCCCAGTGCTCACGGCAACATTTACCGTGTAGAGCGCCATGATTGAAATTACTGTGTTGATCGAGTCAGTGTAGAAAACGCGGCCGATCAGAAAGCGCAGCAAGCCCGGATATTGGTTTCCTGATCGCAATGTATGTATCGTCTGGCTGATTGATTGACGTATTGTGGCGGCGTTGATCGGCTGTGGCCGCGGATTTCCTCGCTCTTTGACAAAGAGGAAACACGGTATGGCAAAAGTAAGAAACGCTGACGCGACGATTAGAAAGAGCAAGGGTTTATTTTCTGTTCCCAGCAGCAACTGCATTCCAACCGCGATGTATGAGCCAAGATAGCCAATGCCGACACCGATGCCACCAATCTTGCCTCGATTTGATTCATTGCTGACCTCAGGAAGCATCGCGTCGTAAAATTGCAGGCCTGCCTGATACGCAATATTTGCAATGATAAAAAACAACGCAGTGACATAAAATCCGGTTCGCGCAAGCAGGGCGGTCAGTGTTACACAGATTAGCGTACTGGTAATCAAAAAGGGCATTCGTCGACGAGTGCGGTCAGTTATCGCGCCAAGTACCGGTGAAACAGCAAAAATGATGATCATTGAGATAGCGGTAATGATTGCATATACCGTATCGGCACGAGTTGCTCCAACTTGATCGCGTACCCATAAAGGAAAGAAGAGCGAAAGGACACCCATCGAGAAGACGGTGTTGGCTAGATCATACAAAACCCATCCGGTGACCGCGCGCTTGGTCACGATATGTGAGCGGTGTTGCGTAGCGGCGGAGCGAGCAGAAACCACTTGCGACTCGATCATGGCTGATTCCTTTGCAGCGGCTGGTGGCTCAGACGAGGATAGAACAAGTGTAGCATATTCATGAGCCAATGGATAGACAAGTTGTGATCGTTGAATTATGTGAGGACGATGGCCAACAGGTGTTGTGCAACATACCCGAACATATAGTGTATGAGTCAGGGGTTAAGCTGTACGCTGCTATACAAATAGGGGCAATGAATCAAACGTGTCATCGCACGTGTCATGCGACGACACGTTTTGTTATCCCGCCGATGGATCTGTGATCGAGGTGAGGCGTGCTGCAAATTGCAGCGCGGCTTCAAATCCGATGTCACGACCCAACATGGCCAAATCTTCGCTGACGACTTGTTCCAGGCTCAAGGTATTAAGCCGCGCAATCCGTTCGATGGGCTGACCGGAAGGCAAGGAAATCGTCGTTTTGACACAGCCGATGCTGTCCTGCAAATCCAACGCAAAGCTAGCGCCAGCTCCTTGGAGCCGAACCGCAATCAACGAGTTTGGTTGTTCATGTTGATGCAGTTTGATACTAATCGAGCCATGGCGCGCCTGCACCTGCATTTCAGTTGAGCTACGCATATTGTGAGTTTCTACGCTCCAGCCCAAACGAGTGCCAAGCCAACCTGCGAACAGCAAGGCCGCAAGCCGATCACCTTCACGCTCCCCATGCTCGATGACTACTTGCTCTAGGCGATTGAGATGAGCTTGTGCGTCGGGCATGTCGAAGCACTGAGCCGTTTGCCGTCGCCATGGAGTAAGCGCGGTCCATTGGAGGTCGGTGAAGGCAATGTATGGATGGTCGTTAATCTCCTGGGCGAACGTATGGAGCTGGCTGAGCGGCGCGGCCCATGTGCGCGAATCGACCATGATGCGATCACTTGTTTCGAGCAAACTTTCAAGCAGTGGACTACGAAACGGAAGATCGCCAAGCCACCAAAGAAAGGTCGGTACATCAGCCGCAATGAGCGAGGCTGCGATACTAGGCAGCGGCGCTCCGTCATCACCGCACGTAATTGTAATTTGCTCACCACATGCCTGCTTTCCTTCGCCACCAATGCGGCAGGCGATTGTGACAAGGGCCGTAGGTGGATGTGGTTCATGCCTAACCAGCATGGTGATGGTACGACCAGGATGATGGACCGTGATGCGGTCGATGGCTTGTAAAACATCCGGCGTGGCAAACGTTGGCGGTATCAGAACCAATAGATTAAGGGTTCGTACCTGGACAACGGTTGCCTCGATTTCCTCGCCCACCGACTCGCGCCACAGCCGCTGTAGCACGCCCTCGATTTCATCCGGCGCTACCGCATAAGCATCATCTGGCGAAATCATATCAAAGGTGCTCATGGTCGTCTCCACCGTCGTCCAATGGATTCCAACAGCTCATCAGCAGCTTCCGGTCCCCATGTGCCTGCCTCGTAATTAGGTAAATCGGTTGGTTGTTGAGTTGCCCACGTATCAAGAATTGGCTCAACAATTGTCCAGGCGGCTTCCACTTCGTCACGTCGGGCAAACAACGTACTATCGCCGAGCATCACATCAAGCAGGAGGCGCTGATACGCTTCGGCAGGAGCGGTTGCAAAGGCCGTTCCATAGCGGAAATCCATAGCGACCGGTCGATGACGAGGTGTTGGACCGGGAACCTTGGCCTCGAACTGAAGTGAAATTCCTTCGTCGGGCTGGATACGCAGGGCAAGTACATTGGGCGCGGTCGGGCCAAACAACATATGCGGCACAGGCTTAAACTGGATTGCAACCTCGCTGACACGCTTGGGTAGTCGTTTACCAGAGCGCAGGTAGAACGGCACGCCCTGCCAGCGCCAGGTATCGATATAAAAGGTGGCCGCGACATAGGTAGCAGTAGCCGACGTTGGCGCTACCTTCTGCTCGTCACGATAGGCCGGAACACGCTTGCCGCCGATCCATCCCGCTGCGTATTGGCCGCGTACAACCTCGCGCTGAACCCGTTGGGCATCAAACGGCCGCATTCCACGCAGCACCTTGACCTTTTCATCGCGGACGGCATCGGCGTCAAATGAAACAGGTGGCTCCATGGCAGTGAGTGTCAAGAGCTGAAGCATATGATTTTCGAGCATATCACGCACGATACCTGCTTCTTCGTAGTAGCCGCCACGCGTCTCGACGCCTAGATCTTCGGCAACCGTTATCTGGACGTGATCGATATACTGCCGGTTCCAGACGGGTTCCCAGATGGCGTTGGCAAGGCGAAAGTGTAAAATGTTTTGCACTGTCTCCTTGCCGAGATAATGATCGATGCGATACACTTGCGCTTCGTCAAATACGTTATGCACCACGCTGTTGAGATCACGCGCTGTTTGTAAATCGTGGCCAAAAGGCTTTTCGATCACCACACGTGTCCAACCTTCGCCATTTATTGTTTTGCTGACCAGACCGGCATTGCCAAGCTGCTCCGTTATAACCGGAAAGAACGACGGCGGCGTGGCAAGATAATACATGTGATTGCCAGCGGTGCCGCGCTCTTGATCGATCTGCGTCAATAACGCTTTGAGCTTCTCAAAAACGGTGGGATCGTCGAAATTGCCTGGAACGTAGAATAGTCCTTGTAAAAATGTATCGAGCATAGCGGAATCGACGCTGTGATCATGGGCGATTGATTCCCGAAGCTGTTGGCGGAATTGCTCATGGCTTTGCTCACTGCGCGCTATGCCGACGATTGAAAATCCAGGCGGTAATTGCTGGGCCTCGTTAAGTGCCCACAACGCCGGCAAGAGCTTACGCTTGGCAAGATCTCCCGAAGCGCCAAAAATGACCATAACGCAGGGTGACGGCGATCGCTCAAGGCGAAGGCCGGTTCGGAGCGGATTGGTCATCTCGACGGATGGAGTGATGTCAACACTCATAACCTAGCTACCCTTTATTATTGTTGTATCTGGTACGCCCTGACTGCACGTGGCAGGTGTTTGGTTCAAGGATTTGCGACGAGCAACTCCTCCAACACCTTGTCTGTCTAAAGACTAGCATACATCAAATCGGAAAGGTAAGCGAAAGCTGACTGAGGTTCGATGATAAAACGTAAAAGGACACGACACATGTGTATCGCATCCTTTTCTGCGCGTTGGTTAAGCTCTCACGGGGCTATGGACCAACGTAGGCGTCAGGGTAAATTTTCCATCTGCTGTTGTTGTCCAGAACGTAGATCTGCTTGCCGTGATTATGAAGGCCCGGTACGAATAACATAATGCCGCCCTCAAACGCCTGGATCACACCACCGTTGAACGGAGCCTCCGGTGTTGTTGCCCAACCAACGGAGCTGCGAATTGTTGGGTACTTCTGCCACAGCTTGCCAAAACCTCCCGCCGGCATATAACGGTTATCGGGCGGTGTGTCAGTTGGGTCGGGATCACTAGCGTACACGTCGACATATTCACGGTAAACACCACTGGTTTCGCCACTGAACACCCAATGACGGTTGCCGTCCTG
>JASKZZ010000303.1 GCA_030147335.1 Herpetosiphonaceae bacterium
CGCAGAGGCCGATTTGGAACGCGCCCTAGCGTTGGAACCGGGCAATACAGAGCTTGCGCTGAAGCAGATTGCAGTGTTGAAGGAACAGGGCAAACTGTTGGAGGCGCTTGGAGTGTATCGCAGCATTCTGCCGAATGTTCCAAATCCTGGCGAGCATTATCTTGAGGCTGGTCGGATGCGCTACACATTGGGCGGCTACCGACGCGCACTAGCGAACTATCAGGTGGCAGTGAATTACGCGCCCGACAATGGTGCGGCGTATCGTGGCCTTGGATTTTCGCACCGCAAGCTTGGCAACTATGGAGCAGCTATCGCGGCCTTCAAGGAATATTTGCGGCTTGTTCCCGATGCGTCGGATGCAGCTGAGATTACAGCCTGGATTCGGAAGCATGGCGGCTAGACATTCTATGCCGGGCATTGACGAGCATCTTGCATGCAAGGCGCTCCAATGCCTGGATGCGATAAAAGGAAACGTGATGAAGCAGTTCCAGCAACCGAACAGCGGACACATTGTCCGGCCTCGATGTTATATCAAGTCAATCGCCGCCTTTGCACTGTGTACCGTTCTTTCGGCTTGTGGCAGTGGTAGTTTGACGACTCCTGATACTGCGGTGCAGCCCACCGCCAGCGCTCGGACAGTAGCGAAAGTGGAGCCAACGCCGCCAGCTATCGTCACCGAGCGAGTGCGCGCGTGTGATGCGGTAACATCGGGCGAACCGCAGGCTGCTAATACAGAGATACAACCAGTAGCAGCGCAGCAGGCTCCTGGGCCAGTCGATATTCGTTTTGACGGCGCGACTAATACGGTTGTTGTGCGACAAGGCAGCGTCGCAACACTGGCGAGCGTCAGTGAAGCGCTCCAGCGGCCCGAACTGCTGCGCGAGGAAAGCCCAGGCGTATGGTTGCTTTCTGCCAATCTCCGCATTGACAATGGCGCGGCACTCACAATTGCAGCGCCCGAAGTCCGTTGGTTCAAGCTCCGCAGTGACGAGGGCGGCTTTGTTACGGTTAAGGCTATTGGGGGCAAGCTCCAGATCAGCGACGTTTGTGTTACATCATGGGATGCGCCCAACAACAACGTCGATAAGAACTACAGCGATGGACGAGGATTTTTATTGGCGCGTGAAGGCGCTCGGATGGACATCGAACGCTCTCATCTGCATCACCTTGGCTACAACACGGGCGAAGCATATGGCGTTTCATGGCGGCTTGGCGCAACAACCGGCTCGCTGATCGATAGCGTCATCGCGTATAATTACTTCGGGATGTACAGCTACGAAGCGTCGGATCTGGTGATTCGCGGCAACGAGGCGCATCACAACGTACTTTACGGCTTCGATCCACACACGCGTTCGCATCGCCTGACCATTGAGAACAATGTTGCTCATCACAATGGAAAGCACGGAATCATTCTGGCTGAAGAGTGCAGCGATAGTGTAATTCGCAACAATACAGTGTACAATAATCTGCACCACGGCATTGTGATCTATTTGCGCTCGAACAATAATATTGTTGAAAACAACATAGCTTATGGCAACAGTGGTCAAGGCATTAACATCAATGATTCGGCCAATACGATTGTTCGCCACAACACTGTGTTTCAAAATAATGACGCCGGGATCGGTGTTGGCCAGCGTTCAAGCCAGACAAAGGTTATAAACAACGACATACGCGCGAATGGCAAAGATGGTGTTGTGTTGTACACCGACGCGAAAGACACGACCCTCGAAAGCAATGCGGTACATGATAATGCGCGTTATGGCTTGCACGTCAAGACCGAGGGCAGCGCAAAGATCGAAAACAATACGGTCGCAGGTAATATGATCGGTGTGTACTTGAATATGAGTCAGCCGCTCCAGGTTTCGGAGCAGACGAATCGCATACAGGATAACTTTGAAGCACAGGTTCAACATATCCAATAACACCGACGATTACGCTAAGGACACAGTCGTAATGGTTATACAGCGTCTCATGGTTATTTGTGGGCTATTGCTCATTCTTTGCACAGCTACTGTGTTATGGCTGCTTGACGGCCAGCAGGCTGTTCAAGGAGTCAACTCCAGTGGCGGATGGCATGTCAGCCCTCAAGGCCGCGATAACAATGCGGGTACAAGTCCGGCAGCGCCATTTCAATCTATTCAAAAAGCAATTGATGCTGCTCAACCTGGCGATACAATTACCCTGGCTGCTGGGGTATATTTTCAGGATATTGTGTCACGCCGAGATGGGCGAGAAGGCGCACCGATTACGATCAAGGGGCCAGCTGAGGCTGTGTTGAAAGGCGCAGGCGCTCCACGTATCTTTGAAATCCATCACGATTACTTAACGCTGGACGGATTTACCATCGATGGCTTGTGGAAGGATCCGAATACCAAAGAAGGGTATCGCGATAAGCTGCTGTATGTCCAGGGCAAGCAGCCCGGCAATGGCGTTAACGGACTAAAAGTTCTCAACATGAAGTTCAGAAACGCGGGTGGCGAATGTTTGCGGCTGCGCTATTTCGCGATTGGTAACGAGGTTGCCCATTCCAGCTTTGTCGCCTGCGGTATGTATGACTTTAAGTTCAATGGCGGCGGCAAAAACGGCGAAGCAATCTATATCGGCACGGCACCCGAGCAGCGTGCGGACGGTAAAAACCCGAACACAGATGTTGATCGCTCCACGGACAACTGGATCCACCACAACACGTTCGATACGCAGGGCAACGAGTGCGTGGATGTCAAAGAAGGAGCAACGGCCAATATCATCGAATATAATCGCTGCACTGGACAGCGCGACCCACTTTCGGGTGGGTTTGACTCGCGTGGTAATGGCAACATCTTCCGCTACAACGAAAGCTACGGCAATGCCGGCGCTGGTGTGCGACTTGGTGGCGATACAAAGAACGATGGGCTAGATAACGAGGTTTACGGCAATAAGCTGTACAACAATCGTGCTGGTGGCATCAAGCTTATGCGTAAGCCGCAGCGTAACGTATGTGGCAACACCATGAACGGCAATGCTGCAGGCAACGTTGTTAGCAATGGCAAGCCGGGCTTCGACCCCACCGCTCCATGCAAAAATGGCAGTCAAGCCGCGCCTAAAGATAGCCAACCAAAGAGTGGCGGCGCGGCACCCAAAGCAACACAGCCGAAAAGTGGCGCTCAGGCTGCGCCAAATACGGCGGCACAACCACCCAGCAAGAAGCAAATAAGCCCATCAATTGATACCTACATCAACTCTAAGTCGCCAAACAAGCGCTACGCCAACGAGAAAAGCTTCAAGGTTGATCAGTCGCCTGAGACATGGAGCTTGCTACGCTTTGATCTGCCTAAAGGAAAAGCTCCGCGCAAGGTGATGCTTCAGCTTTATGTCGACAACAGCAGTAAGCGCGGTGGCGATGCGTATCTTGTTCCAACAACATGGGACAGCAATGTAACGTGGACGACACGACCAAAGCTTGGTACAAAGATAGCTCAGATCGGCAAGGCAAACAAAGGTAAGTGGGTGACCATTGACCTTACCAACGCTCCACGCAACAACGGAACGATAGCGGTAGCAATTGTTCCAACGAGCGAGGACAGCGCGGGCTACCGTTCCAATGAAAAGGGAAAGAAGTATGCCCCACGATTGATCGTGGAGCAGTAAGCTCGAAACCACTCTCCACAGGTAGTAGGCCACGTCCTTGGACGTGGCCTATTGCTTTGGCAACCGCTTTGGATACGACAACGGAACATTTGCCCGAGTTTGCCGACCCTTCAAGGCAGTATGTTCACACGCGCGACATAGCTCAACAAAAATATCGTCAAGCTCTGGATGCAAAGCGTGACCGCACATGCCACAAACTGCCTGCGCATACTCAAGGTTGTCATTGAGCGACACATCTTGAGTCTCGTCGAACCACGTCGTGAGTTCCGCGTGATTATCCAATCTGTCCCGCTGCTGTTCCATATTCATCAGATTCGACTCTTGCGCATAGGTGTGGTTATTGCAACGGATACGTCAAATCGGCGTAGTCAAGCATGAAAAAGGGCGGCAGACCAACTTGCCCATTGGATAAATTACGAATACTCAACTCATTTCTACCGCTTCTCAACAACGTCGCATCAAAGCGAAACGTCTCACTGGCCCATCGGCCTGAAGCTAGCGGAAGATCATCGTTGGGCAATGGATTTTCGCCACGGAATATTTCCTGACCATTGATAGCGATACTGATCACCGTCTTCGCTCGATCCTCCGAGTCCATCCCTTCGATCACGAGTGCGGCAACACCAGATGGTTCTCCCACCAGTTCCACCGATGCCTGCATTGTATTGTACTGTGTTGTTTGACCATATACCCACGTCGCCGTTCGGCCACCATATGATCTTCGATTGTCAGCACTGCCATATCCACCGCTCCAATTATAGTCTTCCAAACGTACCGTCTGTTCACCATCCGCTGGCGCTGCAACCGGTGGTGGAGGTACCGGAGTTGGCGTTGGAAGCTCGGTCGGTGGAACCGGAGTTGGCTCAGGCTCAGCAGTTGGCAGTGGAGGCGCAATAACTCGCGGTGCTGCGGTTGCAGTTGGCAATGGTATGTCAGTTGGTGGAACATCGGTTGGTGGAACGTCGGTTGGTGGAACGTCGGTTGGTGGAACGTCGGTTGGTAACGCTGTAGGCTCAATCACAGGCTCAGACGTCGGCAGTGGAGTAGCTGGTTCAACCGGAGCCAAGGAAGCTTCCGCAAGAACGGGAGCAGATGATTCTACATTGGAGCCAAATTCAGCAATCGCTGTTGTGGATGTTGGCGTTGCAGTTAAGCTACCGTTACCCAAGGCCGCCTGCACATTACTAGCTTGGCCATTTGGCAGCACGCGAAATACAAGCACAGCAATGATCGCAAACAATCCCAGTAGCAAGGCTAGCGGCAGGCCCCATCGTCGACGTTGCGTCTGAGGAACTGGCGTAGGAACAGGTTGTGGTCGTGCTTGATAAGCAGGAGCATTATTTGACACAGGCGGTGCTACGGCTGGCTGCGGATCAGGCGCCAGCTTACGCGTTTGATAGAGGTTGGCAGCCGCAACCGGCGCTTGTGGCTGATTTCGTTCAAGCTCCGTAATTGCTCCACGCAGCGCAGCACCCATCTCAGCAGCACTTTGGTAACGAGCAGCCGGATCCTTTTCCAACGCATGAAGCACCGCGCGCTCAACATATTCCGGTAAATCGGGATTTAAGCTATGTGGCATTGGCGGTAGCTCGTACATGTGCTTCGTCAGCACGGCCAATGGCGATTTGGCATCGAACGGGACCCTGCCGGTCAGCATCTCGTACAGCACGACTCCCGCTGAATACAGGTCGGCGCGATAATCTACAGGTTTGCCCTGCGCTCGTTCCGGCGCCATATACATCGCCGTGCCAACAGCTTGGCCGGGAGGTGTTAACTGGTTTTCGTCCGTGACGAGCTTCGCAATTCCGAAATCGGCAAGCAGCGGCCAGGTTGGTGTTGACATCAAGATATTTGCAGGCTTGATGTCGCGGTGCAACACACCATGCGAATGCGCGTACTCAAGGCCATCCAGCAGCCGCACCATAAGCCGCAGCGCGGCAACTGTTGACATTGGCTGCCCATCAAGCAGATCGGCTAGTGTGGTACCACTCTCGATGTATTGCAAAACAAAGTAGCGCACACCGCTTTGTTCGCCATAGTCAATGATTGGCAAAATGTTTGGATGCTGAAGCTGCGCAATTGCTTGTGCTTCGCGTTGAAAGCGCACTGCAAACTGCTCGTTAATCGCACGAAGCACTTTGACCGCGACAAAACGACCAAGCGACGGCTGGCATGCTTTATACACAGTTGATGTACTGCCGCGTCCAATAACATCCAGCAGCTGATATTGACCAAGATATGTTCCCAGTAGGTCGCGCATCAAAATATCCAAAACGTACTATACTTTTCTTATCTTCCAAGCAAGCAGCGTGCCTGGTCAAGGCAAGGTCTGTAAGTTGCTTGCAATACAACGATGAGCGACAATGTCAGGGTAGTTGCTGATGAAGCTTATGATCAACGTTAAGCTATTGGTTGAATACGAACAGCAGCGACCGGACCTAAGCCGAGAGTAGCTACACATACAGCATGTAGCAAGCAGCGAAAATGGTATTGGCTAGATCTGGTAGAGGAGGAGATATGGCACGTGCACATCCCGGCATCTTGGCACATCAGCGTGCTGACGGCAACGAAGAACGCATCGTGCTCCAGCGTGAGGTCACAACACTGGGTCGCTCCGACTCGTGCGACGTTGTTGTGAACAACACCAAGGTTTCGCGGTTCCATGCGCGGATCGAGCTACAAAATGAGCGTTATGTCTTGTCCGACGCTGGAAGTCGCAACGGAACAATGGTGAATGGCAAGCCGATTACCGAGGGCTATGTTTTGGCCACCGGCGATGAAATATGGCTGGCTAGCCATGATGTAGCGCTGCGTTTTACCGATCCCGAAGAAACAATGATGTTGCCGATCGCCAATGTGCCACCCACATTATACATTGATGAGCAGGCGCGTTCAGTGCAGGTGTATGGTGTTGAATCGCCGCTCAGTCCACTGGAATACCGTATGCTGTGCTACCTCGCAGTCAATGTTGGGAAAGTTTGTAGCCGCGAAGATTGCTTTCTAGCCGTTTGGGGCCAGCCTTACGACCATGCTACATGTGAAGACGCTCTGAATACATGCATGGCTAAGCTCAGGCGCAACCTCCGTGCTACCGCTGAGCTTGTCGGCAACGAGCCGCCGCAAATCACAACGATTCAGCGCGTCGGTTTTCGGCTCGACACGACCGCAACATTTGCTCCACGCGACGCTGAGAAGAGCGTGCTGCAAGAGCAAACACGACCATCGTAAAGAAGACAAACTGAACATTTCGCAATACAATTTGATACAGCACTCGGTTCCTCTCGGCACATGCCTTGCTGACAAATAAAGCAGTCTATCCAAGAGGAGAGTTTCATGGATCAGCAGCAAGCCCACACATTGGCCCAACAGTTTATCGATGCCTTGCATAAGCTTGAGCAAGGTAGCGAACAAGACACCGACGACATTGTAGCGCTATATAGCGACGATGCGCGCTTGCTCAATGCCGCGCTCAAATTGGCAGGCGAGGAGCGTAACGGCAAAGAAGGCGCACGCGAGTTCTGGACCGAATACCGGCGCACGTTTGGCGAGGCGTATTCTGAATTTTTCCAGGTAACCGCAAATGACGAGTCGGCGGGCTTATTCTGGACAACCAAAGGCACTGGTAAAGACGGACAGCCGATGGAGTATGACGGCGTTAGCTTGCTGGT
>JASKZZ010000333.1 GCA_030147335.1 Herpetosiphonaceae bacterium
TGTGAACGCCGCATGGCAACGATTACCCTCCGCTGGAGAAGATTGCTCAATTGAATGGACACTCGGACATAACTTTTTTGCCGAACATCCATCTGGAGACGTCGTCCCAGTGACAGGTCAATCGCAATTCCTTGCTGGACTTCGCGCAATCTTGAACGGGCATCGCCAACAGGTTGCATGTGAGCATGAATGGACTGCCAGTAGCAAGGTACATAGGGCTGAGATAACGATCTTTCCGTATGTCGAGGCAGAGTGTGTCGGTGCAGTAGTACAGTTCACCCATATTGGCTGTTCGACAAGGGATGAAGCGTTGTCGTTGGAAGAACCGGAGCTGTTGCAAGCACTCATGGAAAGTATGCCGGAACAAATCTATTTTAAGGATATGCAAGGTCGTTTCCTTCGAATCAATACGGTCCAAGCTCGTGTACTTGGCCTCAACTCGCCTTCTGAGGCATACGGCAAAACCGATTTCGACTTCTACCTTGCTGAAATCTGCGAAGGAGCGCGCGCGGATGAGCAACGGATTATCGCCACCGGAGAACCGTTGATCGATAAAACGGAATCGCAAATGCTCGCATCCAGTGCAGGAATCGATCACGAAAAGAATGTCGCATGGTTTTCGACAACGAAAGCTCCACTCAAAGATCAGAACGGTCAGGTCATCGGGATCGTCGGTATTACGCGCAACATCACGACCCGGAAGCTGGCTGAAGAGGCAGTGCGTCAGCACGCGGTCCAAGAGCAGATTATCAAGGCGCAGGCACGCGTGCTCGAAGAAGTATCTACGCCATTGATCCCGCTCACGAATGATGTGTTGCTCATGCCTTTGATCGGCAGCATCAACACGATGCGAGCACAGCAGGTCGTGGAAACGCTGTTAAAGGGAATCGAACGATATCGAGCGCGAGTAGCGATTCTTGATATCACGGGAGTTCCGATTGTAGATACGCATGTCGGCAATGTACTCATTCATGCAGCATACGCGTCACGATTGCTGGGTGCACGAGTGATACTCACAGGTCTCCGCCCTGAGATTGCTCAAACATTGGTCGGATTAGGAATTGAACTACAGGGCATCGAAACTCGCGCTAGTCTCCAGAGCGGTATTGCTTCCGTACTGCGATGACCTTTCCTAAAAAATCAGCGGAAAGCCCGCCGCTTTAGGATGCTGTTGTGGACTCCTGGAAGACCTCGTGTACAACGTATTCGAGCATCGTGCGACGTATGGATGCGCCTAGTCCGATAACCAACGGGAAGTAACTCTTCTACATCATCCACACTGCGCTAAGCTATAGCTGTGCTGCAGAATGGGAAAACCGTGGATACACTGGTGCGTTCTGCCCGTCCAACAGCATGGTCTTGAGTTGGTGGCGATGACTCCTGTGGTGACGTTTCGACGACCCCGTTGAGAAGATTGCATCTGCCCCGCCCAACCCGTGCTTGCAGCACATACCCCATCGTATTTGGGAGACGCTGCTATGGCACGCTAGTTCCGCTCGAAGCCCCACACCGCTCAGCACCTGTCCATTACCATGACCTGATCGAACTCTGCTCCAGCATACACATTGCAGGGAACAGTATCGCCGTTTCGGGCGGCACCGCACAGTGCTCGTCAAGCCATTAACTGATCACAACATCCATACAGTTCCGGAATGCATCTGCCTTACGTATTCCATCTTCACCGGACGTGATCAAACATCCAATCGCATTCGCCGCACAAAAGGAGGTCAGCGATGTGTTTCCGAGTTTTGACGCATCCAGCACCGCCACCACCTGATCGACATGTTTGATGACCAGTTCTTTCAACTGGCCTTCAACGATCGTGCTTTCCATCAAGCCCTTGGTAAGCGTTAAGCCTCGCGCGGAAAAAAAGCCTTTGCCTACCTGCAGCTTCGCTAACATGTCCGCGCTTAGCGTCCCCACCAATGATCCTGTATCGCCTCGGACCTGACCACCAATGACAATCGTTGTAACCGTAGTTAACGGACCAAGTTCAAGCGCCGTGTACATGCCATTGGTAATAACGGTTAAGTTCCGGCGATCCTTTAGTTGTTGCGCGATATAGTAGGCCGTCGTGCTCGCGTCGAGGAAAATCGTGTCATTGTCATACACCTGCTTGGCCGCCGCAACTGCCATGCGTTCTTTTTCGTCGCGATGCTCCTGCAGCCGCGCCATGAACGCGCCTTCGGGCCGAAGTTGCTGGCGAAGCATGGCACCGCCCCAGGTCCGCTGCAGTAGCCCTTCCCGCTCAAGCAGAGCTAAGTCGTTGCGAATCGTGACCTCGGATACACGCAATGCCTCACTACACGCACGAACCGAAAGCTGTCCGTCACGTTGAAGTTGATTCAACAGATACAAGCGTCGCACTTCAGGTTGTCGAGAGTCAGGAGCGTGACCTACTGTCATGATGGTCTACCTTCTGCTGTGCCACATCTAGGTTACTGCGCGAACAATTTTATCAAGATTGTGCCGGTACTCCTCTTTTAACATATCTTTCAATATTTTGCTAGTTATCATTCTTCAGCAGAGTTTGAAAATATTCATTTAGTATTGCTTACTTGATCCAACAACCCAACACCATCCCAAAGCATGATCTCGGCTCTTGACATCCGTTCTATGAACAGTCGTTGAGCATAATCTCCGACACTGGAATTAACTGTTGACATTTTCGAAAGCTAATGATATAACCGTCAAAATAACTAAATCGAAATAATTAGAAGATAGACACAATAGTACAAATTGTTAGGCCGAACCATTGCAAGCTAGCAATAATCCATGTCTGTCATTGATTCGATTCTCCCCCCTTTACACAAAGTAGCTGTACGCCGTCAGAATATCGAAGTCGAAGGTGTTTGGTCATGGCCTAAGCCCTTATGCATCCAACGGGCGTCGGACGCGCAACGCCATGCTTGTGCGCGACAACATCATCGAATAAGTAGCTCGTAGAGGAGAGTATGAATGCCCGATCCGCCATCGGTGCTGCACGTACAACATGTGTCGAAGTCGTTTGGTGGCGTGCACGCGCTTAAGGACGTGCATTTCGAGCTTCGGGCCGGGGAAATTCACGCAATTCTAGGCGAAAACGGCGCCGGCAAATCGACGCTGATTAAGATCATGACCGGGTTATATCAACCCGATTCCGGCGAAATCAGGCTCGACGGGCAGCCGGTGCAGTTTGCGAACACGTACGAAGCACAGGGTCATGGCGTCGTTGCAATCTATCAGGAGCCAAGCCTTTTTCCCGATCTTGATATTGCCGAGAATATTTTTGTGGGTCGCCAGCCGACGAGGCGTGGTCGAATTGACTGGCAGCGCATGTATATCGAAGCAACGGCCTTGCTTCGCCGACTTGGTGTGTCCCTCGATCCACGCACCAAAGCTCGCGCCCTCAGCGTGGCCCAAATGCAGCTTGTGGAGATTGCGCGCGCCATCTCGATCAAAACTAAAGTTTTGATAATGGACGAGCCAACCTCATCGCTGACACTGGGTGAGATCGAAGACCTGTTTGTGATCGTGCGGCAACTGCGGGAACAAGGCACCGCGATCATTTTCATCTCGCACCACCTTGAAGAGCTGTTCGCCTTGTGTGACCGCGTCACGATCTTACGGGATGGCTCCTACGTTGACACTCGCTCCATGAGTGACATCAGCACCAAAGATTTGATCCAAATGATGGTTGGCCGTACCTTAAGCGAATTATTTCCCAAGCAGGACGTGGCGGCCGGCGAGGTTGTGCTGGAAGTCTCAGGGCTGGCCGTCGAAGGCAATTTTACCAATGTGTCCTTTACTCTGCGTCGTGGCGAAATTCTTGGCATGGCCGGATTGATCGGCGCAGGACGCACAGAAGTCGCACGCGCGCTGTTTGGCGTCGATCCCGCTACAGCAGGCGTTATCAAACTGGATGGCAGGGCAGTAACAATCACAAGTCCTCAAACAGCCATGGCGCTAGGCATTGGATACGTGCCGGAAGATCGCAAGCTGCACGGATTAGTATTGGACATGAGCATTGCCGACAACATCACACTGCCGGAATTGCCCACGTTCGCCAAGCTTGGGTGGCTTGACCGGAAGCGCGAACAGGCAGCAGCGACGGCGAGCGCGCAACAGCTTGAAGTCAAAATGCGCGGCGTCGAGCAGGCCGCAGGACAACTTTCTGGAGGTAATCAGCAAAAGGTTGTCCTGTCGAAATGGCTTGGAACCCGGCCGCGCGTGCTGATTTTGGATGAACCGACCCGCGGCATTGATGTCGGCACCAAGGCCGCTGTGCATCGCTTAATGAGTAATTTGGCTGCGCAAGGCATGGCAATCTTGATGATTTCCTCGGAACTACCCGAAGTGCTCGGCATGAGCGACCGCATCCTGGTGATGCGCGAAGGACGCATTACGGGCCATTTTAGCCGTGCGGAAGCGACGCAGGAACAATTAATGGCTGCCGCGACGGTAGTCTAAACCCCGATGCTGGAAAACGGAGCTGGGAATGATCGCAGAAACGAACACCTATCGTCGGCCGCCGCGCCATTTCGTCCAGGCATTGGTCAAATACCGTGAAGTTGGCATTGCCTTGATCCTGGTCGTGCTTGTCGTGCTGGTTAGCCTGCGCAACCCGGCCTTTCTTACACTCAACAACTTCCGCGACATCGCCCTGAATATTTCGATCCTGGTTATTGTTGCTCTAGCCCAAAGCATGGTGATCATTACGCGTGGCATCGATTTATCGGTTGGCTCGATGATTGGCCTTACGGCGATGATGGTTTCCTTTACGATTGCCGCGTTTCCCGCTCTACCACCGATTCTGACGATCCCGCTAGGAATGTTGCTGGGAGCGGCACTTGGCAGCTTCAATGGGTTGCTTATTGCCGGGGGCGGCGCGCCACCGATCATCGTTACTCTCGGCACGTTGAGCATCTATCGTGGGCTGATCTTTCTGTACAGCGGCAGCAAATCGACCATCAATGCCTTTGAAATGCCTTCCGGCTTCCGCCAACTGGCGAAAGGCTCACCGCTGGGCGTGCCCAATCTGATCCTGTTTGCCATCCTGATCGCCGTCGCCGTGTACTATTTCTTACGTTATACCCGTACTGGACGCGACATTTACACCGTTGGCAGTAACCCCGACGCAGCGCGCTTCGCCGGCATACCCATGCAGCGCATCATCTTCCTGGTCTATGTAATCTCTGGCCTGTTATGCGGACTAGCGGGCGTGTTGTGGGCAGCACGCTTTGAATCCGCACAAACGAATACGGCACTCGGCTTTGAACTTCAGACCGTAGCCGCGCCAGTTGTCGGCGGCGTCAGCACGCTCGGCGGCAGTGGCAATGTTGTCGGCGTGATCCTAGGCGCGTTTCTGCTCGGCATTATCAGCAACGCGCTCACCCTGATTCAAATCTCTCCTTTCTGGCAACTTGCAGCCCAGGGATTGTTGATCCTGTTGGCAGTCATTGCCGATGCGTTGATTGTTGGCAGGGTGCAGCGTATTACTGCCGGTAAAGCACGCTAATCGTTCAGGAGATTGCAGATGTTAACAGCTGCTCGTTCGTTTCGCCCCTCGTCGCTGCGCTGGGAATGGCTGCTCGTCGCGTTGATCGTTATCGTCACGCTGGTCAATGCGCGCTTGTCACCGTTCTTTTTGAATACCAACAACCTGCTGCGTACCACCTCGGATTTCATGGAGATCGGCATTCTGATGCTGCCGATGATTTTCATCATCGTTACCGGCAACATCGACCTGTCGATTGCCTCGATTCTGGGCTTGGCCGCATCGCTGATGGGCTGGCTCTTCATGCAAGGGTGGAACATCTGGCTGGCAGTCGTCATCGCGCTCGTGGTAAGCATCATTGCCGGACTGGTCAACGGAGCACTGATTGCACGGCTTAAGCTGCCCGCGCTAGTTGTAACCATCGGGACCCTTTCTTTGTACCGCGGCCTAGCCTATGCCCTACTCGGCGATCAAGCAGCGCGCGGCTATCCCCCCTCGTTTACCTATCTTGGACAGGGCACGCTGCCGGGTACACGCGTTCCGGTTGCGCTGCTCATTTTCGCCCTGCTCGCACTGATCTTTGGCCTCGTGCTGCACAAAACAACCTTTGGCCGCTACTTGTATGCCATCGGCAACAACGAAGCGGCGAGCTACTACTCCGGCGTGCCGGTTGAGCGTATCAAGCTGATTATCTACGTGCTGTCCGGGGCAATGGCGGCGCTTGCGGGATGTATCCTAGCTGCCCGCTTCGGCAGCACGCGTCCCGATATTGGCAGCGGGCTAGAACTCACCGTGATTACGGTGACGGTGCTCGGTGGTGTCAGCATCTTTGGCGGCAAAGGAACTATGGTTGGGGCCATCTTGGCATTGATCCTTGTTGGGCTGCTGCGCTTTGGGATGGGTCTGATTAACCTCCAGGGCCAGATTCAGAATATTGTCATCGGCTTACTCCTGATTCTTTCAATCCTGGTGCCTCGTCTAGGAGGTCAACTATCAACAGGACTAGCCGTGCAGCCGGCGACACTGCGTCGAGCCGCCGCCGCTGTATCACTCGCGCTCGCGTTCGGGGTGTTCTTCTTCTGGTCACGTGGTCTGATTCTCATGCCCTAGCGTAACCAGGAAGATTTCTAACTATGTGGGTAACGTTGAAGGAGCATGCCTATCGCTGATGATAGACTTGGATGAACTCCACCTCGCCGACGGGACACTACTATCGCAAACCAAATTCAAGCATACAGGAGGCGACCTTCCATGCGGAACAAACGCGTTGGTATCCTACTAATGACCCTTGTACTCTCGATCCTGACGGCTTGCGGCACGCCGGCCACATCAACTGGTGATACCGCAACTCAGGGTTCTGCGGCTGCGACGACATCGACGGCAGCGAATACGGCTGATGCAAGCGCGAGCGCCGGTAGTGCCGCAGCAGGCGGCGGAAAAACATATGTCCTTGTTCCAAAGGCGCTGGGCAACCCATATTTTGACACGGCGAATAAAGGCGCGCAAGACGCTGCCAAAGAGCTCGGCGTGACGGTGACGTACCAAGGTCCGGCGGCGGCAGATGCGACACAGCAGATTCAGCTGCTCAACTCGCTGATCGCGCAGAATGTTGGCGGACTTGCCATTTCGGCTAACGATTCGGATGCGCTGGTGCCGACCGGTAAGCAGGCAATCGATGGTGGTATTCCGGTTGTAACTTGGGACTCGGCGATTGCTCCAGGCGGCCGTACGGTCCACATTAACCAAGCAGTTGCCGCCGACATTGCGGCAGTTCAACTCCAAATGGCATCTGAGCTTGCCGGCGGTGAAGGCAAGATCGCGATTTTGAGCGCAACCTCGACGGCCCCGAACCAGAACGAGTGGATCGCGCTGATGAACGAACAGCTTAAGCAGCCCGAGTTCGCCAAGTTGCAGCTTGTGGACACCGTGTACGGCGACGATGACGACCAAAAGAGCTATACCGAGGCGCAGGGACTCATGACGAAACACCCTGACCTCAAAGTCATTATCGCGCCAACCACTGTCGGCATTGCGGCATCGGCTCGCGCAGTGCAGGACGCGAACAAGGTCGGATCAGTGTTTGTCACCGGCCTTGGCACGCCGAACCAAATGCGTGACTATGTTAAAAGCGGCGCGGCACCCCAGTTTGCCCTTTGGAATCCTGGTGACCTCGGCTACCTCGCCATCCAAACCCTGAACGCAATCGGCAGCGGCCAGATCAAGGGCCAGCCCGGCGATACGTACACCGCCGGCAAGCTCGGCGAATACACGATTGCCGAGGATGGAACGGTGTTGCTGGGCAAGCCAACCGTGTTCAACAAAGACAACATCGATCAGTTCGACTTCTAACGGCACTTCCTTCCGGTCGTTCCAGCATGCATTCCACGCTGCATGTGTGTTGGAGCGACCTCTTGACCATGGGAACACGGGATAAGGCTCCACCAATCCTTCACGCCACACCACTTTCATTCGCAACACGCGTTGTGCCTATACCAACCCCCCGCATCCCACGAAAGCAATACGCAGGCTTTGACTCATCGCTCCATAGCCCCCAAGACCCGGCACAAAGACAAATCTACCAGCAATAAGAATTAGGAGAACGCCAACCGGATTCGGTATCGCTGTCCAGCCCGGAAAGGCAGCCGTTTCTCACAGCCCTCGCACAAATCAGCCAGTACCAAAAATGACGAGACCGTTCCCCAAACTCGCCGTACCCAAATAACTCGTGCCGATTGACGTAAAACTGAACAAGCCGAGCGCACTGTGGCCAATCTGTAAGACGGCCGATGGCGGCAGGGGTGGATGAAACAGAGGCCAGACCTGTAGCGGTGGTAGTGTCATCGTCACACCCACAGCAGCCCACCAAGATAGTACCGACAGGTCTAGCGCGCTCAATCAAGATTCATATAATGGAATACAAAATACATAAGTATGCTATTGAAACTGACGATTTATCCCCTAACATTCCCCCCTGAAATCTCTATCCTGTATCGGAGATGACTCATGGACATTGACACGACGAAGCCGAATGCTGGGCGCATCTACGACTACATGCTGGGCGGGCACCATAACTTTGAGGTTGATCGGATTGCAGCAGAGCGACTGATGCAATTTGCACCCACACTGCCGAAATGGATGCGGCTCAATCGCTGGTTTATGAATGTTGCCGTTGATCAACTGGCCAGCGCAGGGTTCAGCCATTATATTGATCTCGCTACTGGCCTACCAACCCAGGGCTATCTGCATGAACGTGTGCCGCAGACAGCACGCATTATCTACAACGATATCGATCCGGCAACCGTCGCGTACGCCAGGCAGGTACTCACGAATCAGTCGAACATCCATTACATCCATGCCGATGCGCGTCAGATCGATTACATTTTGGCCCAAACGGAAACATTTTTCGGTCCAGCGCGACTCGTGGGTATTTGTATGGTCGGCGTGGCCTATTTCATGGATGATACCGCCGTGGCGAATGTGCTACAACGCCTTTACAACTGGGCTGCGCCAGGCTCGAAACTGGCACTGAGCTTCATTACTGTGGACCACGCGCTCGATCCCAACGATCCGACGCTCGTGATGTACCGCCAGATGAATTCGCCGATGTATCCCCGCACGCTTGAGCAAATTCACCAACTCACCGGCCCTTGGAAGTTGCTTGCGCCCGGCTTACGCAAACTCGAAGAGTACGCTCAAGAGCAAATCTCGGCAACGATCCAGATCGAGCAGACTCAAGCGCGTGAGTCGATGGTTGGCGGCGTGTATGAAAAACCCGCGACGACAGCCTAGCTGTATCATGCATCGGAGGACCTCGTGGTAGAAGTTAAGAACAACGCGACGGTGCGTGATCGGGTGCTGCAAAAGCTTCAAGCAGATCTGTTTGATAATCAAGCGGCGCTGCGCCCGGCCCAACTTGTGGCAATCACGGACGAACTTGTCCAGCTTGCCGAGCCATGTGCAGTGATCGCGCAAGACTTCGGGCAGCGTCTGTGTCAACTAGGATTGGCGCTTTCTTCACTCCTGCACGCGGGAACAGCACTGCTGCAAACTCATGTTGAAAATGGCAACTACGCTCAGGTACTGACGATCTCAGAGCGGCTAGCGCAGGTCGTGCAAGGGTATCACCAAGCAGAGCTACGACGCATCCGAGCGGAGCAACAGCGGATTCAAGACGCAGTGCGGCAAGCAATAGCCGAGCGCGAGCACGAGACCGAGAAGCTTCAGGCGATGATTCATGAGCTGTCAACGCCTGTTGTACCGGTGTATCGCGGTATTCTGATCGTGCCATTGGTCGGCGCAATTGACTCACGCCGCTCCGACGAGATTACCAGGAAAGTGCTGGATAGCATTATGCAGCATCGGGCATCCTCGATCATTATCGACATTACTGGTGTGCCGGTGGTTGATACCAGTGTCGCACAACATCTGCTCCACACGACTCAAGCGGCGGCACTGCTTGGCGCGGATGTGCTACTGGTCGGGATCAACCCCGAGATTGCCCAAACTATGGTGCAGCTTGGAATCAACCTCGGTAACATGGTCACACTCAGTGATCTTGAGCAAGGCATTGCGTTCGCTCTACGGCGGCGAGGACTTGGCATTTTGCCTAACACGTGATGCGGCGCTTAACCTTCGTGCAGGAGCGCGGGTAATTGTGCGGAGTTAGCAACAAACTGCCGCCCACACGCCTTCCACTTCCATAGCTCGGTGGTGTAGCATCGAGGGTAGAGGATGCGCCCTGCTGTTTAGCCCCAATGACGAGCAGGAGCAATACAACGGAGGGAAGGATGCCTCCGCCCGAGCAATGAGGTCTCTGAACTCGACCAGGATGTGATGCCGGTCATCCATGAGGCAAGTGACAAGCGCACCGCTGCGCTATCGTGGGGGTGCACAGAAAGGCCGATGTATGCCAACCAAAGGGTATGACTGCTTTATCGCCGACACCGACAGTGAACATGCCGTGCAGTGCCGCGTCTGTGGAACGACGTGTGACGTAGAACGGAATGTCAACGGGCCGACGAGCTTCACCTCGGCGCTAGCAAAAAGCGCACGGCTCCACGATCTCCACCGGTGTCCACATGCGAACACTGTCTGGCACGAACAGGCGCTCAACCTCGTGCTGGAAATTGAGAAAACACCGAGCAAGAGCATCGCCCAAATCATGCGCCGCGACCTTGAGGAGCTATTGCAAGAACACAGGGAAGCGCCCCTTCTTCCCTAACCGCCTCCACCAGCCGCCGATCGTCCCCCACAAACCCCACCAGCTGTATCCCCGTCATTTGACCCATCCGGCTCCACGTCGCGATGGTGATCGTGCCTTGCACCAGCAACTCGTCAGGCGTCTTGTTGCTCGTAATGATCGTTCCCTTCGCGCCGATCCAACAGTCATTGGGCAGCATGAACACCAGCGATTAGGCCCACGACTATCGGTCTACGTCCAGCTATAGGTATCACCCGGAAAGATCTTGAATGTGACAGGCCGTTCGGTCGTAGTGCTGTTGCCTACATCGTCGCCGAGTTCCCCGCTCGCGCCAAGCTGGAGTGGAATAAATTGTGCTGGCGCGCACATAGACCGGTATGCGATCAAGCGGAACGGCAACAGTGATACCTTGCCCGCCGTGACTGATTCCCCGTCCAGAAGTCATACCACTGCCCGGTAGGCACATAGACATCCCGCTCAGTCGCTCCTTCGTCGACGACGCAGCGATCACCGACTACACAGCAGCAATTACGCTCGACGGCAACAATCCCATGGCGCTGCTGCGACGAGTTGACCTGC
>JASKZZ010000373.1 GCA_030147335.1 Herpetosiphonaceae bacterium
TTATGGCGCGGCCAAAGCGGCGGCAGAGACTGCTGTAAAAACACTGCTGCCAAGTGCTGCTATCGCGCGTACCTCACTGGTGATCGGCGATGAGGCATATAAGCATGTACAGCTGGTGCTTGACATGTTGACCGGCAAGAACGACGGCGCACTGTTTACAGATGAAATTCGTTGTCCAATTCATGTCAGCGATCTCGCGGCAGCCCTGATCGAGTTAGTTTCATTGCCATACGCTGGTGTGCTGAATGTCGCCGGCCCCGAGGCATGTAGTCGCTATGACCTTGGTAGGCTCATCGCGCAGCGCTGGGGGTATGATCCAAATCTGCTGCGTAGTTCCACGACGGCGGAAAGTGGCATGCGACGACCCACAGATGTACGCCTTGATATTCGACGTGCCCAACAGCTACTGGAAACGCCGCTGCGGGGCGCGAACATGTTTTTGAGCCGCTAGTAGTGAGAAGTAAGAACCGAGCATCAAGAACCAAGAACTTGGAACTCGAAATCCGAGATATGAAAGTTAGGAATACGTATGAGCCGTTTTGATGAAATGCGAATCTTTGGTGGCACAGGTCATCCGGCGCTTGCAGAGGCGATCTGCTCGTATATTGGTGTACGAACCGGATCAATTCATGTTGAGCAATTTCCTAACGACAATATCTTTGTTAAGCTTGGCGAGAGCGTGCGGGAGCAGGACGTGTTTATCGTTCAATCGCTGCACTCGCCGTTGAGCGACCGTATCATGGAACTGCTGCTGACGATTGATGCCTGTAAGCGCGACTCGGCCGGCCGTATCACTGCTGTGCTGCCCTACTACGCGTATAGCCGCACCGATAAGCGCGATCAGCCGCGTGTACCGATCAGCGCTCGTCTCCTTGCCGACATGATCGATGTGGCAGGGGCAAATCGAGTATTGTCCTTGGACCTTCACGCCGGCCAGATTCAAGGGTTTTTTCGTATTCCCTTTGACGAAATGAGTGCAATGCATTTGTTGTTGCAGCGAGTGCGTGAGCTTAATCTTGGGGAGCTAACGGTTGTGTCGCCGGGGCTGGGCTTTGCCAAACGCGCTCGCAACTTCGCTGAAGCGCTGTGTATGCCGCTTGCGCTGGTTGAGCGCAGACACGACAAGGAAGGCAACGAGCATCTTAATCTGCTTGGCGAGGTCGTGGGACGAACCTGTGTGATCGTTGATGACGAGATTGCGACTGGCACAACGATGTTGCGGGTAGCACAGCTGCTTCATGATCGTGGCGCGACGCGCTTAATTGCAGCGGCAATCCATCCAGTTCTGTGTGGAGATACGTTGCAACGGTTTGCGGAAAGCCCAATCGAAACGCTTATTACTACCGATTCAATTCCGCATTCGCAGGCAAGCTGGCCTGGATTAAATGTTATTTCCGTTGCCCCGCTGCTTGGCGAAACTATTTTGCGAATTCATAAAGGCATTTCAGTCGGCGCAATGTTTGCTGAGGGTCATGCACAGCTTGGTCGTTGGTAGCTGACGAAAATTTCCTTGTCAATGTACATGGCGCGTTACTGACGCGCTATGTGTTATTTTAGGAAGGGCTGCGCGCTATAACCAACCAGTTCGTCAAGGTATGCGATTATGGGAGTTGAGCAACAATTGAAACTATGGGGGTCGCGTGAAGCTACGCCAACCCAATCCATCGCGCCACGAGAAGTGCTCGACCGGTTTTATCTCCGCGTACTCGGATTTGCATATCAGGTGCTTGGTGACGCGGAGCTAGCCGCGCAAGCCAGTGAACAGGTGTTTATCCGCGATGAGCTGCCACGTACCGAACTTGGCGTCTGGAAAATAGCCGTTGTAACTATTCGGTCGTATCTTGTGCGTGGTTTTGTTGTCCGTCCGCTAGTTGCACCATCTACCGGCTGGCAGTCGGACTTACTGCGTGGGCTGGCTGGCCTTACACCGATGGAGCGAGCGCTGCTCTTGCTGCGTTATCATGAAGGTTTGGAGCCGGATGTGTTGGCAGAGATCTTTGAGCTTTCCGAAAGTGCAATGCGCCAGGAAATTGCGGCAGCGCGCACCAATCTGATCGAACGTATGGGCGCTTGATGATTCGTTGTAGCGACATGGAAGTGCTGCTGTCGGACTATGCCGATGGTATTGCCGACGCGCGAACGCGGCGTATTGTGGAGCGCCACGTTCAGCTGTGCGCGCGTTGTCGCCAGCGAGTACAAGTTGATCATCAATTCGCCCAGCAGTTACGTCGATTATCGCTGTTGCCACCGGGCGTATCCAGCCGGGTGACACGGTTTCGTCGTCGGCTTGAAGCGCACGCGCAGCGCGACCGACGTCGACTTGAAGATTATCCGTTTTTTGTCTCAGCCTTCATTGCCACAACATTGGTCGTGCTGACAATCTTGACATTGTTCTATTTGGGCCTGTAGCTTGTTAGCTATCCGGGCCGCGCCGCTTGCCGATGGTTGGCTGCTCATCTCCCCGCAGCAGCCGCACAATCTCATCATCACGTCTGCGATTTGCTTGATGCTCATTCAACGACGCCATCCGCTTTTCAAGCGCCTCATCTTCTTCCGACATGTTCAGCCGAACGTTCCAATAACGATGAATAGCGATAAAAATAAGTATCACAAACGTAGCAACAATAAAAAAGACGATGTTCAGCATTTCCTGGCTCATAGCTGGTTCTCCTCCTGGCCCAACACAGCTATGATACGTGTTTTAATGCGAACCGTGAAGCGTGGTTTTCTGTAATCTCGCAGCAAGCGACTATGCGTAGAGGGCAAGAAGTAAAATAGTTATAGCAAGTGCAGATATTTACGGAGACGATACAGTGGCTGCTCGCGGTCGCGGCGTTGCTCGTGAATAATTAGAAGATGCTGCGCATTTCCGCGAATCGTTGCGTAACGGCGTTCAATCCGCTGCCAGGAGGCGTGATCGGGATTTGTTGTATCAAGCATGTGATATTGATTGTGCGCGTGCTGCTCTAAAGCCGTCGCGCGTTGCATTATATCGGTGAGACTCGTGTGGTAGGGCGAGTCGCTCGCTTGATGGTGTTTGACCATCAATATGCTTCCATCCTTGCTAAATTTCTTGTTAAAGTATAGCTTAATCTCGTCGTTGTGAGCTACTTTTACATCAAATTATCATGTTAGTTTTTCATTATGCTACTGTAAATGTTTATTAAGTTTTAATATATTTACTTATTATTAACCATATGCAAAAGATTACAGGCAGTTTCTTAGACAACTAAAAGCGGCGCTCCTTCTAAGGAACACCGCGAATGGTGGGCGATACTGGACTCGAACCAGTGACCTCTTCCGTGTGAAGGAAGCGCGCTAACCAACTGTGCCAATCGCCCCTATATTGAACGATAATATACCATGCTGCCTCGCGTTTCGCAAGCAGCGCTAGGCAAAAAAGGCTGTTTTTTACCGTTGGGCAACGGCTCCTCGAAACGGCCCATCAAACGCAGCCGGCTCAATACGCTCGATGATTACTTCCGGCGTTCGATGCCACTGGGCACATGTGTGTACCGCTTGGGCAATATCATCTGCGAGCTGCTCATCAACGGAAACATCTGGCTCAAGATACAATGCCTTTACCCGAAAAATGCCTGCTTGCCGTTCGGCCTTTGGGTCCAGCCGGCCCACCAGTTGTCCCCGTCGTAAAATTGGCAGTGTAAAATAGCCATATCGTCGTTTCGGCTCCGGCACGTAACATTCCAGCGTATAGTCAAAGTTCCACAGCGATCTGGTACGCTCACGGTGCCAGATTAGGTTATCAAAAGGCGAAAGCAGCGTCGTGTGTTCCATAGGTAATGGATTTGGCGCAGGCAAGCTATCACGATGGGCAAAGGCTGGAACGTTCCAACCCACAACTTCCACACGTTTTGCAATCCCCTCATCCACAAACTGCTGCAACACTGCGGCCAAGCCATCCTGCTTTTGCCGAAAATAGTCTGCCAGTTGACGGATTGTAGCAATGCCCATGGCCCGTAAAGCTAATGCTGCCAATTTGCGGCGGCGTTCGTCTTCGGTCGGCATCTGCGAATCATCCCATTCTGGTAGTAGACGTTCCCGCAGCTCATACCGACGATGAAAATTGACGCGTCGTTCGATCATGAGTTCGCCGGCGCTCCATAACGCGTCGAGCGCCCGTTTCGCTGGCTTCCAATCCCACCAGCCGCCACTGCGATGTCCTGGCGGCGCGGCAAAATCCGCAGCGCCAAGCGGCCCACGTTGACGAATCTCCTGCAGCACATCGGCCATGACTTGTTCGTTTTCGGACTGCCACTGTGCCGACCAACCTTTTTCACCACGAGCATGTCGCAGCATCGCGTCACGAAAAAGCGGCCAGTGTTCGATGGGAATAATGCTGGCAGCGTGCGCCCAATACTCAAACACCAGACGGTCTGGATATAACAGCTCGTCTAGCCAGCGTGGATCGTA
Source organism: Herpetosiphonaceae bacterium (assembly GCA_030147335.1). Taxonomy (GTDB): domain Bacteria; phylum Chloroflexota; class Chloroflexia; order Chloroflexales; family Kallotenuaceae; genus LB3-1. The sequence continues at coordinate 4,432 of JASKZZ010000373.1, forward strand.
ATCACCTAACCTGCTCCACAAGACAAGATAAGGGCTGCGCGCAACAACATGGATCGTGTCGATTTGGATGCAGCCAAGTCGCCGTATGGTTGCAAGAACATCGGCTTTGGTTGACGCTACAGCCTTGTGGTCAAGTGCTTGAGCCGTGACCGCAATGTGTTGTGCATCAGCAAGTGAAAGCTTGATCACCGTTTCTAGGTCCTTATTGCAAGTTGAAACGGACTACTTGGATACTTTGGTACTCAACACCTTGCCCTCGGCGTTAAGCGTCACGCGAACAATCCGCTCGATCATCCGTCCATCAGCGGTTGGCTGCTGTCGTCGCGCAGTCACGATAAAGGTATCGGCAACAGGCGCCGGTTCTCCCGAACAGCGCATTCCCTGCATGTCGGGAAAATGCTCACGCACGTAACGGCGGGCGGCTTCAACAACGGAGCGTGGTGCGGCCACATGTTTCTCCAAGTATATGAATGTATATATTAATGTTGCTTGGGGTTGCTAGCATAGCCGAGTTACCCGATCACTGCAACTTGCGACGGCTGGTCCAGCACGTTAAAGTTGTGCGTTTAGGTTGACAATATAAGCAACACACGGTACAATAAAGCCTCACTTGGGGATGTTTGGCTTCGACGGGGAGATGAGGTCGTCGGTTGCGGGTCGAGCCGCCCAGTCTCGTTAAAGGGGCAAAGCCATTAACTGGCACCAAGACTGTTTTCGCTCAGCCTCGTGCTGTAGCGATGGCTGCTTAATTAAGTAGCTCGCCCGCCGATCCTCAGCCTGATGGGGTCGGCCTGGCGTCAGCAAGTCGGGCTGCTGTGATCGTAACCGCCTGTTAGCGATCGCCTAAGATAAACGGGCTGGTCTTCCATCCTGCCTGGTCTGTTGAGCGGGGAAGATAAGAAATAATCAATAGTCTACACTCGTAGATATCGCCGATCAAACTTTTCGGACGCGGGTTCGAATCCCGCCATCTCCACCACAGGGACCTTCGGGTCCCTTGTTTTTTTAACTACCGGCAATCCTAACCCACATACAGCCAGTATGTCCGAAGATAGGAAATCGTGGTTGGAGCAGGTGTAAAGGGTAAATCAAATCAGCTTTGTGTCGTTTAGCTGCCGCATGACACGTTCCAAACCATAACAGGCGTTGCCGAAACACAAAACTAATGATGAGCACAATTAACTGTCACGAAACAGTTGACCATGCTCATCATTACGCATTTTACGCAGCAAAAAACCGGCTCGTCGTTCTTGTTGCTAGAGCGTACATCGTGGCACACGTAGCGGAACGATATTGCGAGCCGGCTTCCGACGATGCTGTACCGATTCATACAGGTCAAGCATTCGGTCTGCAATGCGCGGCCATGTGTACGACTGCGCATTAATGATTGCGTTTGCACCCATTTCTTCACGCAGGCCTTCATGCTCAACAAGCTGCCGTATTCGACGTGCAAACGCCGTTGGGTCATTCCACGGCTCAAGGAAGCCGGAAACACCGTCTTGAATCGTGTAGGTTAGGCCGCCGACTTTTGATGCAACGACCGGCGTGCCGCAGGCTTGTGCTTCCAATGCTACCAAGCCAAACGACTCATAATGCGATGGGACTGCGACAACATCCGCAGCGCTATACAACAACGGCAGCTGCGCCTGTGGTCGCGAGCCGATAAAATGAACAACATCGCTCAGGCCAAGCTCGCTGACCATCTGACGAAGCCTGCGCTCCTCGCTGCCCCATTGATCTTCACCAGCATGCGCGTCGCCGCCAACAACAACAAGCTGCGGCATGGTACGGTGATCTGCATTCTGTTCCGTTTGCAGCACACCCATCGCGTTCAGCAATGTATCCAGCCCCTTAAGTGGCTCGATGCGGCCCACAAACAAAACGATCTTCGCAGGCTTGGCCGGCAAGCCAACTCGACGTCGTGCTTCAGCCTGATCATAGGGACGAAACGTTGTCGTGTCGACGCCGCATGGAACAACAGCGACACCAGTGCCCTCGACATTGTAGTGAAACTGCATTTGAGCGCGATCAAGGGGCGTGGCTGCAACAATCATGTCGGCTTCGCGCAGCAATCGTCCTTCAATACGAACGCGCTCGTCGCTCTCGCCCCACAACGCTGCCTGCGCCACCTGATTTTTCATCGCCCCGAGTGTGTGAAACATATGCACGACAGGCATGTTCCACATTTTACGCAGCTCCAACGCTGCCACACCGGACAACCAGTAATGGCTATGAACAATATCATATTGCAGGTCCTGGCCGTCGGCGAAGCAGCGAATACGGCCAACAAACTCGGGCAGATAATCCAGCACCCAGTTTTTATCATACGGCGCGGCGGGACCGGTACGTAGTGTGACCACTCGCGCATTTGGGCCGATCTCAACAATCTGCGGCTCGCCTTTGCGTTGAGAGCGGGTAAATATATCGACAGCAATGCCACGGCGGCCAAGCTCACGCGCAAGCTCGCGAACATATACGTTCATGCCGCCTGCTTCTTTGCCGCCAAGTGTTGCTAGTGGGCTGCTGTGAACCGCCAGCATTGCAACTCGTTGCACAAATAGTCCTTTCCTCTACCAGATCGCCATACACGCAACAAGGGCATCAATGTGTGATACGTCACGCATTGACGCCCCTGCTTACATTTTGTAACCTACTAATTGTACCACTCTTTGCCGTATGCCGCCTTTGACATTTACTCCTGCATTTAGAGTAGTACTACTTGCGCTTGTTCCGCCGAGTCAAGCCCACGCAAGATCAGTTCCATGTCGCGATAGCTTTGTTCCACCGTGGCGATAACCGGCTTTCCGTCGCGTAATGCCTCGTAAAAGTTCAAGAACTCGCCATAATAACCACTATCCACGTCTGCTATTTCGATTGTTTCGGCAGACTGTCCCGGACGCAGCACTCGCAGCTTTCCTTCGAGCACCTCAATCGTTCCGGTGCTGCCATACAATGTCAGGCCCAGAAAGGACGATTGTTCGTCGTGACAAACCGACGAGTACACGTAGGTGCCGAGCGCTCCCGAGCGAAAACGAAGGTTCATGCTGATGGTGGTTGTGCCGCCTAGTTTGCTGCCGCCATACTTGGTAAACGCCTGGACCCACTCAATCTCGCCGCCTAGCTCGCGCAGTGCCGCTGCATGGTGAACTCCACCGTCCAGGATTGGTCCGCCACGATATTGAATATCGTGCCGCCAAGGGGTACTTGCGAAATCTCCTGGATCAGAGGTGTCGGCGCGAGCGACCGAGTGCAATCGCAGCAGAATCAACTCGCCGATGAGCCCTTCACGCAGCATATGTTGCGCCTGCTTGATCTCGGAGCGGTAGCGAAAGTTCTCGGCAACCAGCGCTGTAATCGGTAGATGCGCAAGCTGTTCCTTGAGCTGCCGTGCTTGTTCCAAATTCGACCCGAGTGGTTTTTCCAGTAGCACATGCTTGCCTGCGCGAGCCGCTTCGAGTGTTATCGGTGCTGTCAGATGAATCGGCAGGGATAGCAGCACTGCCTCAACATCGCTGAGCGCGAGCAGCTGACGGTAATCGGTGAAGACCTGGGACGCGCCCACAAGCTCCGCAACCTCACGAGCTTTATTCTCAACAACGTCTGCCACGGCGACAAAGGTGTATTTGTCGCGTAGGCGCTGGAGCGCAGGCCAGTGCAACAGCTTAACGGCAAGGCCTGCGCCGATGATCCCGAGCTTGATCGGTTGTGACATGAATAAACTCCCCTTGTGAACCGTTTGCTCATTCGTCGTTGTTGATTGATAATTGCAGCATGGCATTCGCTGACTCTAACGGGTTGCTGCAGCGTAACCGCGAACTGTTTATATTGAATCATATCGCCGAAACGCTCAATCGCACGAGTGATATTCAGGTTGCGCTGGATGAAACGCTGGCCTCGGTCGTCGACCTGATGGGCTTGCAGACCGGCTGGATTTTTCTGCTGGATGATGCTGGCAAGCTGCGTACCGCTGCATACCACGATTTGCCACCGGGACTACAATATCCAGGCCAGCTTGAGCTATGGCAAGGCGGATGCAACTGCCACACAGTGTTTAAGTCGGGCCAGCTGCGAACTGCTGTTAATATTGTAGAATGTTCACGTCTAGCCGACGCAACTGGTGATCGTCGCGGCTTACAATTTCATGCGAGCGCGCCACTGCGCTCAGAAGATCGGATGCTAGGTATTCTGAACGTGGCAAGTCCAGGCGGCGATACTTTTACCCCCGACACTTTGTTGTTGCTTTCGGCGGTAGGTGCTCAGCTTGGCACTGCGATTGAGCGGACACGACTGGCACAGCAAGCGGTCGTATTTGCGGCATTGGAAGAGCGCAATCGTATTGCGCGCGAAATCCACGATACGCTGGCCCAAGGTCTTACCGCAATTACACTTCACCTGGAGACAGCTCAGGCGCTTGCCGAAACGAAGCCGCAAATGGCACAACGCAAGATTGCTCAAGCGCTGACACTGGCTCGTACCAATCTCGATGAAGCACGTCGTTCCGTGCTTGACCTGCGCGCAGCACCGCTTGAAGGATACACGCTACCGGAAGCGCTCCAACAACTAACACAGCAGTTTGCCGATCTCACCGGGATCTCCGTCAAGCTCAACGCTGATCTGCGTGGACGATTACCGTCAGCACGTGAGAATGGCTTGTACCGCATCGTGCAGGAAGCGTTGACCAATGTGCGAAAACATGCTGCCGCAACTGAGATCAACGTGCGGCTGCACCAAATGAATAATGATATATGCTTGCTCATTGAGGATAATGGCGTTGGTTTTGAGTTGGAACGTGTTCAACCTACAGCGAATAGTGGTTTTGGTCTTACCGGTATGAGTGAGCGAGCGCATTTGATGGGTGGACAGCTACTCATTCACAGCACGCCCGGCTCAGGTACTCGTATCACTGTCACCATTGGTAGTGATCCGTAATCGTTATATTAATTGTTCATGAGTCACTGTAAATATTTATGGCTCGTCCGTTTATAAAATGGGCTGGTGGTAAAACCCAGCTACTATCTGAGTTGACGGGCCGCATTCCCGCGCGGTTTGGTCGCTACCACGA
>JASKZZ010000380.1 GCA_030147335.1 Herpetosiphonaceae bacterium
TAGCGTCGGCGCGGCATGGCTCATGACCTCGCTGACAACGTCGCCCTTGCTGATTGCCCTGCTTACAACAATGGGTAGTCTCCCAATTTTTCTCGTTGGGCTTCCTGCTGGTGCGTTAGCAGACGTGCTGGACCGGCGCAAAATCTTGTTGCTGACACAGATATGGATGCTGGTTGTTGCAGCTGTATTAGGCGCCATGACACTGTTTGGCCTGATGGCACCATGGCTCCTGCTCGCACTCACATTTCTGCTCAGTCTCGGCGCTGCACTTAGCTTACCGGCGTGGCAAGCGTTGATCCCGGAGCTGGTTGGCAAGGAACATCTCGCGTCAGCTGTTGCACTGAATGGCGCAGGCTTCAACCTTGCTCGTGCCGTCGGCCCAGCACTTGGCGGGATTATTGTGGCCGCAGCCGGTCCTGGCGCGGTTTTCCTGCTCAATGCCCTTTCATTCATCACGATTATCTGGGTGGTTTATCGTTGGCAGCGCCCAACTTCAGAAACCCAGGCCGTCCCCGAGCAGGTCGTCAGTGCTATTCAGGCTGGTGGCCGGTATGCCCGTCATGCCCCCGAACTACGTGCCGTATTGGTTCGGACCGCAGCGGCGGTTATTGGCGGCAGCGCGCTATGGGCTTTGATTCCGGTTATTGCCAGCCAGGAGCTACAGCTAAGCGCCTTTGGATACGGTGTGCTGCTAGGAAGTATCGGAATTGGTGCTGTTGGCGGCGTGCCCCTGCTAGCACGGCTTCGGGCAACCTATTCACTCGACTGGATCGTTACGATGACGACGTTTGGATACGCCCTCACGACCCTCGCGCTTGGCTATGTGCATAATATTTGGCTGTTAAATGCCGCCATGTTGCTGACCGGCGTAACCTGGCTCATCCTTACATCCTGCTTAAACGTGGCCGCACAAACCATCGTACCGTCATGGGTGCAAGCTCGCGCACTTGGAGTCTATCTACTTGTTTTTCAGGGCTGTTTCGCTGCCGGTGCCGCAGGTTGGGGCGCATTAGCCGTACAGGTGGGCAACTCACAGGCATTGTTGTATGCGACGCTTGCGCTTGTCATCGGCATGACAACCACCTTTCGCTGGCATTTGCGAACAGGGGAAGAGCTTGATCTCAGCCCGTCGCAACATGTTCCACTGCCGGAAACGGTCCTTGAGCCGGCCATGGAGGATGGGCCAGTATTGGTGCAGATTACCTACCAGATCCGTCAGGGCGAAGGAGACAAGTTTGTCCAGGCGTTGTCGGATGTGCGGCTTATTCGGCTGCGAGATGGCGCTTTTCGCTGGGATGTGTTTTACGATCCTGCCCGACCAGGCCGTTATGTTGAAACATTCGAGGTCGCGTCATGGGCCGAACATCTACGCCAACATGACCGTGCAACCGTCGCCGATCAAGCGGTTGAGGCACGTGCGCTGGAATACCAGGAGGCAGGCGTTGAACCAATTGTGGAACACTTAATCTCGGCGCGGTCGGTTATGGCAGCAACACAGGTCTAGTAGCAATGTGATTTTGCAACGTGTTGAGGCGGCCTCGCTCAATGGTCATGTTTGCACAATGACGTTTACAGCGTGCCGCCTCGAAAATACACAAGTACATTCTGTCTTATTGTTGTGTGATACAGCGCTTGGTGGCCGATATGTAGGACGTGCTTGTTGTGCGGTTTAGGCTGGGGGTGTTGGATTGAACTGCAGCATCCAACCAACTCCGTATTGATCAGTCATATCGCCATACGTACCGAAAAACGTTTCCTCCAGACCGTGTTCGACCTGTCCGCCTTCGGCCAGTCGCGCAAAGAGCGTTTCAATTTCCTGCTTGCTCGTACATACCAGACACAAACGGACACCATTGCCTCGGGTCACGTCTTCGTCGCTGAGCATGTCCGACGCCATCAGCACTAATCCATCGCGCACTAACATGGCGTGTAAGATTTGTTCGTGCAGATTTGGCGGCATGTGCTCGACCATGGGGGACTCGCCAACCGTTTGCATCGACAACTCACCACCAAAGCACTCACGGTAAAAGGTCATTGCTTCCCGGCAGTTCCCACTAAAATGTAGATACGGATTCAGCTGTGCCATTGTCAGGTGTCTCCTTTCATCGATACCATTCGTTCCAGCTTGCGTCGAGCAAAGCGACAGATGCGACCACAACATTTGTGTCCAACGTAGTGGTTCGTGATCATGCGGTGGCGTTGCCTTCATTGTTGTGTAGCTACTATACATGAAGAGTGCGACAGGTACTGTCACAACCATTATGTTCCGACTTCCAAAACAGATGATTGGGCGACACTTGACAACGCGGAACCTGAGACATTTGTTTATCTTCAACACCACACAGCTGCATCACCTGCGCCATGGCCGGATATCGTAGAGCATGTGACACTATTTGATAGTTTGTGCAAGGTCAGGTATCCTCAAACCTCACCACGAAAGCAAAACAACGCCGCATGATGTGCTTAACATCAGGTCGCACATGGAGCTTTATATGGCGCAGCGGAATCTGTGGTTAATCGTCATAATCCTCGGCAGCATGTTCACGTTGGCCAATCCGGTCAAGGCAATTGATGGGGAATGGAGCAAGGTCGGCGACGGCGTGTCATTCGACCTCGCACTGCAATCCGACACCAGGGATGGGATCCGCATCTGGTCCGCAGACGGCAACGGCTTCAGCAGCTACGACCAAACCGGAGCGCTTGTTGGGCAACTGCGCGGACCTGAGTTTTCAGGCGTTCCAGCCCTGTCAACCAACCTGATTGCGGCGAGTAACCCGACAAGGGTATGGACGTACGGCGTGTGCTGCCCGGCCAAATCATCGCCGCAATTCAACGTGATCGTGCCCGGCAATGAGCGGTCTGCAAGCGTGACGCTCAACGCGGCCTTCGATATAGGACGCGGAGCGTATGGCGCACGAAGCGTGGCGACTGATCGGGATGGACGTCCCTGGCTGTTGAGTGATACCGGCCTGTGGGTCATGGTTCGCGGTCATGTAACGCCGCTTGACGTGCGCGACGACCTGTGGGTACGCCACATTATCGATCAACCAACGTTGCGTTTCACGCAATCGCTAACTACAGCTCCGGACGGAACCGTGTGGCTCCTGGTCGTCGTTGACGGCAACAACGCTTTTGGCGCTCCATATGCCGTTGAGGGCGAAACAGTTGCTCCACGCGGAACAGCCACCTTCTGGATCAATCGAGGAGTGCCGCCGCGACAGGTAGTCGTTCGTCCTGATGGTACGGTGCTGTTCTTGCTCGCTGACCGGATTGTGCGGCGTGCGATGGACGGGCAGGATGAGGTTATTGTTAGCCGCGACGTTTTTAACGCCGATTTGATCGATGCCGTCTATGTCGGAGATAGCTTGTGGGTAGCGACAACAGCGGGTGTGTTTCGGCAAGCAACCACGCCGTCGGCTACCCGCTCAGTCCAGCGTTTCGGTCCTATTGAAGCTGTTGCCGATTACACAATCCAGCCGGCTCCCGGCCTCCTATGGGGCGACCTCCTTTCCGCATCTGATCCGGCTGGCTATTGGCGACGAACGGACGCGCCGCTGGTGAACGGCATTGCCAGTCGCTCGTTCTATTGGGGACCAACTGCCTGGGGCCGAACGCGCGAGCCATACCGTGACGCTCCTTTCGGCACTCGCCGTGTTTTTTACTATGACAAAGCCCGGATGGAGGTGACCAATCCAGCGATTGCGTCGGTAACGAACGGGTTGTTGGTCGTTGAAATGGTAACGAGGCGGATGCAGCTGGGCGACACAACGTTTATTGACTGGATTGGCCTTGATCAAACGGTTGCAGGTGATCCCGGAAACTTCGTCGATCAGGGCCCAACGTATCCCAGCTTTCAAAGCGTGTTTTCCTTAACGCCAGGGGCATATCCGCCGCGCATCAATCAACGGATCGTCCAAACGATCAATGACGCAGGTGAGGTCGGCAACAACGAGGCGCTTGGGCGACCGGAAACACGGCTTGTCGTCTACGATAGCGTCACCGGCCACAACATCCCAGAGGTGTTTAACACCTTCCTTCAAGCCCAAGGCCGCGTCTATGTACCCGGATCGGACACGCCACGCATCGAACGCATCATTGACCCACTGGTTGCAATGGGGCATCCAATTACGGAACCGTATTGGATACGCGTACCGGTTGCCGGTGTCCAGCGTGATGTGCTGGTCCAGCTTTTTGAGCGGCGCGTGCTAACCTACACGCCGTCCAACCCATCCGCCTTCCGTGTCGAGATGGGCAACGTCGGGCAGCACTAT
>JASKZZ010000464.1 GCA_030147335.1 Herpetosiphonaceae bacterium
GCTATCGACGTGGACAGCAGCATAATGACAGGACTTTCGATGATCAGTGATAGTGAAAGCACCAGCCCAAATGCGGCGAGGTTAAGCGCCGGCTCGTCCAAACGGTTAATGGACGCTTGCACCGACGGTCCTTCTAACATCATAAGTGTGAACGAGACCGCTAACGGTAACCAGAGCCAAAAAATACGTCGACGAGTCATGCGTGTGGAAATCCCTTCGCGCACTGAAAATATATTGCAACAGCATAGCGACAGCTGATTGTCGGCTGTTTGCACTACAAGGCAGTATAACCGTGGATTACCTAAATGGGGCATAAGCCATTAAGCGGATTGTGTAATTTCTGCTCGAAGAGTTATGCTTGATTAGATAGGGATGATATCGATTCGGCTGGAAGGATCAAGTGTGTAGCTAGAATAGTTGTTGAGTAATCAGGAAGGAATTGTGTTATGAATGCTGTGTACACCAAAACTCGGGGTGGCGATGCAATTACATTGGAGCGGGTATCGGCTACACAAATCGTGGCAGATGGGCGGTTGGTTACACAGCAGCAGCGCGATGCGGACGATATGGTGCTATGCATTGACGGAACTGCACGACGCATTCGTTACATGGATTATCTTCGTACACTGGCATTGCCGCTCAATGACCATTAACCAACAACGACGCTACAACGACATCTGGAATACAGTTCACGATCGAGCGCTACACCTGCAGACGCAAATGTAGCGCTTAGACCCGGTGACAACGATGTGTGGTCTCGATAGGAGGCGTCTCCTATGGCCGCCTACCCTTTGCTGTGGTATGTTCGTTCGCTACCGCCGTTAGTATGTGGTCTGGTCGGTAGATCCACTGTCTATAGGCCGAGCGATACGTACTTGATTTCAAGGTATTCGTCGATGCCAACTGCGCCGCCTTCACGACCAAGCCCACTCTGTTTAAATCCACCAAATGGAGCCTGCGCGGTCGCTGGCAGCGCGTCATTCGCCCCGATGATACCGTACTCCAAGCCTTCGGCTACCCGCCACACACGACTTATATTTTGGGTAAAAAAGTACGCCGCTAATCCAAAGGGTGTATCGTTTGCGAGCTGTACTACCTCATCTTCGCTGTCGAATACAATCAACGGTGCAACCGGGCCAAACGTTTCTTCACGTGCTACAAGCATACTTGTTTGAGCATTTGCCAGCACTGTTGGTTGCCAAAAATTCGCGCTTCCCAGCCGATCAACCCGCATTCCACCAGCCAGCACTTGAGCGCCGTGATCGAGCGCGTCGGCGATATGCAGCTGCACTTTTTCAACAGCTTGATCATCAATCAGCGGCCCGATCGCCGATTGCGGATCGAGTCCGTTGCCGACATGCATTGCCGCAACCTTGGCCGTGAACGCATCTGCGAACTGCTCATACACACCTCGCTGCACAAAAATCCGGTTAGCGCATACACAGGTCTGGCCGGTATTCCGAAACTTTGAGGCGATTGCGCCGTTGATAGCTGCATCGAGATTGGCGTCGTCAAACACAATAAACGGCGCGTTGCCACCCAGTTCCAACGATAATCGCTTAACCGTTTCCGCTGAATTGCGGATCAAGAGCTTGCCTACATCGGTCGAGCCAGTGAATGACACCTTACGCACCCGGTCGTCAGCGAAAAGCGTGTCAGAGAAAGGCACCGGATCGCTGCATGTGATGATGTTGACAACGCCCGGCGGTACGCCCGCTTCGACAATCAGCTGTCCCAGTTCCAGCGCGGTAAGTGGAGTTTGTTCAGCCGGCTTACAGATTGTTGTACAACCCGCAGCCAGCGCAGGACCCAGCTTACGTGTAAGCATTGCGGCAGGAAAGTTCCATGGTGTAATCAACGCGACCACGCCGACTGGCTGTCGGAATACCAAAATACGCTTGTTCACAGCTGCGGACGGTACAGTTTGGCCGTAAATGCGCTCGGCCTCGCCCGCAAACCATGTTAAGAAACTAGCTGCATACACAATCTCACCGCGCGCTTCGGCTAACGGCTTGCCCTGCTCCAACGTCATGATCGTTGCAAGCCGCTCCTGCCGTTCAAGCATTAACGCCGCAATCTTACGCAGCAATGCAGCGCGTTGTGGAGCCGGTGTAGCCGCCCAGGCAGGGAGTGCTTGTTGAGCCGCGTCAATAGCGGCCTGAGTTTCGGCTACGCCTGCATCAGGAACATGTGCCAACAGATCGCCGGTTGCGGGATTTGTAACTGCAAAGGTTGCGCCGCTATTGGCTGATTGAAATTGGTTGTTGATCAACAGATTGTATTGCTGCGTGTCCAGTAGCTCAGCTGCAACAGCACGTGGATTGGTCATAGTTGACATAAAAAACCTTTGATGCAATACGAAGTCAACGGGAACACATACATCATAGTATCCCACGGCTTACAACGCAATCAATACCTCTTTCACCTTTTGCCAGCGATAGCAGAACCATGGCGACAGCATCAGTATTGACGTATTGTTCTTGTGCCTTTGGGGAGTAAAACTGTGCAAATCATTTGCAATATCTCCTGATATCCTCCTTGGGATGGCATAAAGCTTGCACAGCGAGGCTTAGTACCAGGACGTAAAGGTGTGGTAGTTCTGCTACAAACGGTCAACTCCCCCGCCGTTGACAAGTTGCGGTCTCTTTGCGCGGCAGCAAGTCATGCACAAGATAGTTGTAGGATGCGGGGAACATACGGATGAGACAGATGGCAAAGGCGCGGCCCAAAACACGAAAGAAGCGTACAACAGCAACTCGAAAACAGGTGGATCAATCTATTGCCACGGCAACCAATCCCACCGAAAATATAGCCCGGTTTCCATATTTTGGCGGCCTCGATGGTCTACGCGCAATAGCTGTTGTTGGGGTCCTGCTGTATCATGCCGGTCTTTCCTTTCAAGGTGGATTTCTTGGCGTTGAAACGTTTTTCGTACTCAGCGGTTTTTTGATCACAGCTCTTCTAATACACGAGCGCACTCAACATGGGCGCATTGACCTTGTTTCTTTCTGGTGGCGACGTGTCCGCCGCCTTGTGCCGGCGCTGTGTTTGGTTTTGGTTTGTACGTTTGGGCTATCCGTTGCCTTAGGAATTGAGCGTCCTTCGGAGCTTGGCATTGATATATTGGCAGCGCTTGGCTACGTTATGAACTGGCACTTGATTGCCAGCCAGCAGTCATACTTCGACGCATCAATGCGTCCGCCGCTGCTTCAGCATTTGTGGTCGCTCGCAATTGAAGAACAATTTTATCTGCTGTGGCCGATATTTTTTATGGTCGGCATGCGCTATCTTCGCCGTTTTGGATTGTTGATTGCGCTGCTTGGAACCGCAGCTGCCAGCCTTGTTCTGATGATGACGCTATATCAGCCTGGAGCTGACCCTTCTCGGATTTATTATGGCACCGATACACGGGCTAGTGGTTTACTGCTTGGCTGTGCATTCGCATTGATATGGTCGCCCTGGCGCAAAGCAGCAACACATGATCGTCGTACTGCCGTTGTGCTTGACGTTGCAGGCATCGTTGCGTTTATCGTGTTGCTCGCAAGCTATCTTTGGCTGTACGAAGCCCATCCACGCTTGTACCGAGGTGGATTTACGCTTGTTGCCTGCTGTACCATCGTTGTTATCGCAGCTGTAACGCATCCATGTACACGCTTACTGCCTCGTCTATTATCTGTACAGCCACTCCATTGGATTGGACTGCGCTCATACAGTATTTACCTCTGGCATTGGCCGATTTTGATGGTAACACGGCCATACGTTGATGTGCCTCTTGACGGCTGGCAGCTGCATGTGTTACGACTTGCCCTTGTTCTTTTGATCGCACAAGTATCATTCCGCTACGTCGAGGAGCCTATTCGACGGGGAGCGCTTGTTCCATTGTGGAGATTTGTACAAAATATATTTGGCGGCCCTATCCGTCAGTTGAAAACAGGAGCATTTGTGAAGCGGTCCTTGTATTCCCGTCCATTATGGGCTTTGTCGGTAATGAGTTTAATGCTTGCGGTAGCGTGTGCAACGCCACCCAGCCCAATTGTTCCAAATTCTCAATCTTCGGTAGCAGCCGGCGACGCGCTAGCTGCAGCAACCGCAACGCCAATCACGACAACAGATACTGCTGCTTTAACATCAGCGAGCGCAGTCGTCCCTACGGCGACCACAACAGCTGAACCGACCGCAACTTCAAGCCCAACGGCAACCACCGAGCCGACGGCGACTGCTACGGCTACTACGCCGCCAGCTACGCCAACGGCAACCACCGAACCAACCACAACCATAGTTGCTCTCACACCATTTGACGCGGAACTTGCGGCAAAGCTTCAACGCGTTCTTGACGCAACGGTTGCTGATGGAGCAATTCCTGGCGTTGTACTGTCCGTTTCAGTTGAAGGACAGGAGCCGTGGAGTGGTTCAAGCGGTATTGCCGACCGACGAACACAACGGCCGATGGAGCCTTCTACCAATGTTCGCATTGCAAGCATCAGTAAAATTTTCACAGCGGTTGTTGTAATGCAGCTGGCAGCTGAAAACGTGGTTGATCTTGATGCGCCAATCGCGACGTATCTGCCCGATCTTATACCAAATGGTGATGTTATCACCGTTCGTAATCTGTTGAACCATACATCGGGTTTGTACGATTATCTTGAAGATCGAAATATGGTTTCGCGTGCTTACGCGAATCCCGAGCGCATTTGGCAGCCCGCTGAGCTTGTGCAATATGCAAACCAGTTTGAGTCATTGTTCAGACCTGGTTCTGCCGGTAACTGGGATTATTCCAGCACCAACTATGTGTTGCTTGGAATGGTTGTAGAATCGGCTACCGGCAATACACTCGCTCAGGAAATGCGCCAGCGTATCTTCGAGCCGCTTGAGCTTACACAAACCTACTTTCCCCCAGATGAGCAGGTACCGGCGACAACAGCGCGGGGCTATGGTCGCGCCGTTGATCAGTCGAATGTTTCATTGTCGTTCGCGTATGCGACAGCAAATGTAGTATCAACAGCAGATGATGTGCGACGATTCGTTGAGGGTCTTGTTAATGGTGCGTTGCTGCCGCCTGAGCAACAAGAGCAAATGTTTACCTTTGTGAGTGGCAAGGGTCAATACAACATGCCGACGCTTGAGTATGGTCTGGGGATCATGCGCAATCGGTTGGCGGTAGGCCCTGCTGCGGATGGTCAACAACGCGCTCCGGCTGCAAGTACAGCGGTAGGCCATATTGGTGGCTTTGGTGGCTTTCGTTCTGCCGTATGGTCCGCTCCGGAAGGCGGGATAACGGTTGCTCTGGGCGTCAACCAAGCTTCAACTGACCCAAATATCCTTGCAACGCGTCTATTCAATACCATCTTGACACATCAAGGCCGGTAGCAATTAATGTAGCCCTTGTGTAAGAGTGTAAGAAAAAGATGCATCTGCAATAGATGCGTCTTTTTCTTATCTTGTAATTTATGCCGATAATCTATATTTCATTCAACCAAAAAACTACTACGAAAAT
>JASKZZ010000438.1 GCA_030147335.1 Herpetosiphonaceae bacterium
CGGTTTTCGGCTTCAATTCCGTGCATATCTTCCGTTCATCTTGTGCGCGGCGGATGTAATGGTAAGCATACCACGCCAGACAACGATGCTTCAAAGTCAGTAGGCATGGATATTCCTGTGCGGTTAACTACTGGCATAGTAGTACCTTGCCTGGATTGACTGGTAATATAAGGATGTCCAACAATGCAATACAATCAATACGCTACCACCTACGACCGTTCGGGACAATTGCGCTTTTCTGTGCTGATGGATTTGTACCTGCGCGACTTGCTGCGGCTGCATCTGGTTTCAGGGAAGCACATGCTCGATCTCGCCTGTGGCACGGGAACTCTGGCGCTGCTTATGGCTGAACGTGGCTGGAATGTATTGGCAATCGACCTGTCGCCTTCAATGCTGGCAGAAGCAGAGCGTAAGTGTACACAGGCAGCTTGTGAGCGCGTGCGCTTTCAACAGGGCGATATGCGCGATGTTGTGGTTGATATGCCCGTTGATCTGGCAACGTGTTGTTATGATACGCTCAATTACTTACTCGACCAGAACGATCTGGCTCGCTGCTTTGCGTCGGTGGCGCAGTCGTTAAAGCCGGGTGGTCTTTTCTGCTTTGATCTTGCAACCGATTATTTTTTGCGTCATCATTGGTGCGGCGTTGATTTTGAGCAATTCGATGACTTTGCTCAGGTCATGCAAAGCCATTACGATGAGTCTACAGGCTACTCGACTTTGGTGCTAACCGGCTTTGTCGAGCAAGCGCCGGGACGCTTTGCGCGGTTTCGGGAAGTGCATATTGAACGAGCATATCCTGATGATATTGTACGCATGTTGCTAGCGAATGCCGGCTTTGTTGTTGAAGCGGTGTACGACTGCTTTACGAGTGAGATGCCCAACGAACGCAGTTTACGGCTCATGTATGTTGCGCGAATGGTCAAGGATTCAGCTTTGACACGCTAGTTCTTCACCCTGCGACGCCATTGCTTGTCGCGCAGTGAGGGTTGGACGACAACCTATGGCTTCTGTACTACCAAAACTTGGTCGACATACACGAACTGAGAAGCGTTATACTTTTGTATAACGTATGCAAATGATTGACACACAATGGCTCTAAAAGTCAGGAGTGTATGCGTGACAGAAACTCAACGAGGGATCGAGCGAGCGATGGCATATATTCAAGCTCAACTTAAGCTGCCATTAGACGAGGTAGAGATAAAGGTGTTGGAATGGCGAGCAGAAGCAATGGCATCTATACTCGTTTGTGTAAGCCTGGGGCCTGATATCTACGCATGGGTACGTGTGCATAATGACGGCACGATGGTACAGGTACATCCCAACGATGTGCCTCATGCGGCTTAGAACAGTAGCTTAATAGCTGCCAGCAAATCAGATAGGCTGACCGGTTTTGTCAAAAACTGGCTTGCTCCGGCGGCAAGTAGTGTTTGCTTAACGGTTGGATCTCCCGATAAGGCAAGAATGCGACGAGACGGCGCTTGTGCTGTTGATGCCGAAAGTATCTCTAGCCCTGTTCCGTCGGGCAAATTATAGTCGGTAATAATTGCCGTTACAGGTGTATGCTGTAAGATCCGCAACGCCTCATAGACGGACGCTGCTTCTTGAACAACGGCGTTATCATACACAAGATGAATAGCACGCTCAATAACCCGTCGGGTCATCGGCTCATCATCAATAACCAGTATCAACCACTCGATAGCCACAACTAACCTCCAAATCTCCGTAATCGCCCACCGTAGAGTGCGAATAATGTCCGCAGTCGTGGCGAAACGCTAAACCAGGAGCTTGGGGGGCCACAACACGTATTTGTGCTTAATAAATACCCACGAAGAAGAAGCCAATAGCGCGGTAGAAACACTGCTGTAGAGTGTACAACGAACTGGTATGGTGCTGGGATGACCGTTGGATGACAAAACATAACATTAGATGATATGTAGCGGCATGGAATGTTGTACTGCGGTGAACCTACAAGAACAACGGACGCATACTCACGAAGGTACTACGGTAACATCGCCTACTAGGTACGTGTGTAATCCAAGGTCGGCATGTACAATTAAGGCAGTCGTCGTATGCTGCCAGCTCCGTTCGAGTCCGCGCTGGTTGTTTACCACTTAAAGGAGTGCCTGTGGCCTACATTTGCTGCATAACAACTGGTGGCACGATCGCGATGAAACGCAGCCCAATGGTAGGTGGTGCCGTGCCCAGTCTTAAGGGGCACGACTTCTTATCAATGCTGCCGCGTGGCGAGCATCAGGTTGTCTTTGAGGAGTTTGCCAACCTGCCAAGCAGCCATATTACAACAGCACTGCTTACTGATTTGGTGCGCAGGATCGAAACCAAGATACAGCTACCGGATGTGGCGGGGCTAGTACTGGCGCACGGTACCGATACGCTGGAAGAAACTGCGTATTTACTTGACCTTGTTACCACAACATCAAAGCCAATTGTGGTAACAGGCGCCATGCGAACAGCTAATGCGGTCGGCTACGACGGCGTTGCGAATCTTGCAACGGCGTTACGGGTGGCTGGATCTGAAGCCGCTCACGGCCAGGGCGTGCTTGTGACGTTCAATCAGGTGATTTTTGCGGCAGCGGAGGTCCAAAAGGTACATGCTCAATCGTTGAATGCCTTTGACGCGCCGGGTAAAGGTCCGATTGGATCAGTTGATAGTGATGCGGCAATCTTTTTTCACCGTGTCGGGCCACGCAAGACGCTTCCATTTAGTCGGCTTGAGGAACCGGTGGACGTGCTAACAGTGACGCAGGGCGGTGACGATCGCCTTTTGCGTGCTGCGCTTGAAAGTGGTGCTCGTGGCCTTGTGATTGAAGCGCTTGGTAGTGGA
The DNA here is from genome assembly GCA_030147335.1 of Herpetosiphonaceae bacterium. Classification (GTDB taxonomy): domain Bacteria; phylum Chloroflexota; class Chloroflexia; order Chloroflexales; family Kallotenuaceae; genus LB3-1. Next base: position 2,846 of record JASKZZ010000438.1, read on the forward strand.
CGTGTTCCCCCGTGGTGGCTTCCGCAAATTCAAGCAGCGCGAGCACGGGGAATCCCGATCGTGATTACAACGCGAACACACGCAGGCCCGCTTGGCGATGAATATGGCTATGTTGGCGCGTATCACGATCTGCGTCGGCTTGGCTGTTTGTTCGCACATGGCCTTACCGGTCCGAAGGCTCGTGTCAAGTTAATGCTGGCTCTGGGCGCGGCGAAATCGTCCGATGAGATCGCTCAATATTTTTCATAGTGGCTTTGTCGATTTGAACGGCTCGTCGGTTGTTGCCGACGAGCTTTTTTAATGACAAAATTTCGATACTACAGTCGCGGATCGTTTCGTGGCGGCATCATACCTGCTTGCACGTTTGACAACGATTTGTAAAAAGAAAGGTAGTTGCGATGGTTGGCTCACGGATACTTACAGGTGCGTTTGCAGGCTTTATTGCGACTGCGCCCATGACTCTAGCCATGGAGCTGATGCATCGGATGCTGCCGGCTGCTGAACGGTATCCTTTGCCGCCCAGTGAGATTACTGCTGAATTGACCGACGATGCAGGTGTGAGCGAGCAATTGGAACCAGAGCAGCATGTGGCTCTCACGTTGGTTAATCATTTTGCATATGGCGCTGGAGTCGGCTCGATCTATGGAGCATTGGCAAACAAATTACCGCTGTCGCCTATGATCAACGGGATCGGCTTCGGCCTGGGTGTGTGGGCCGTCAGCTATCTGGGGTTATTGCCGGCGATGGGCATTTTGCGGCCAGCAACCGAACACCCTGCGCGGCGGAACGTGTTAATGATTGTGGCGCATGTTGTGTGGGGCAGTGTCACGGGCTTGGTGGTGGAGCGGCTGCGCTAAACAAGCTATTGAGCGACATACTGCCCGGACGTAAAAATGATGGCGTTGCGGGGCGAGTTTCAGCTGTTTGGGTAGTTGAAAGGATGCTTTTGGTTTGGCTGCTGCCGGTACAACCCGGATGTTTCAGTTTATTCAACGCCAACGCGCGGAAGCGTATGCTGACTTTGCGGGCGCAACGCTTCAAGGGAGCATCCCGATTACCGAGCACGTGATCAATGATTTGCTGCGTACAAGCCTCGACGGAAGCACCCAGGTGATCCGGCAGCTACAGATTCGCCTGTTTGAGCAAAATCTTATCCTGGTGACGGGCGTTGTCCATAAATGGTTTTTGGTGAAGCGCTTTGAGATTGAGCTATGGGTCGAGCCGGAAATTGATTTTATGCGAGCGCCGCGCCTCCGCTTGTGGCTGCCGCGCTCGTCATTGTTTGGCAGTGTAGGTCATTTGTTGACAACATTTGGCGTCTGGTTACCGCGCAGCATCCATGTTACCGGACGACTTGTTGAAATCGACCTCGCAGACATTTTGTTTCAGCACAACCTGCCTGAACTTGTGTACTGGATCAAGTTCTTGAATATGGTTGTCCTCCATGGACGGCTTGTGCTATCGTTTGTTGCGCACGTTGACGCTCCTCCAGCGGCTACGGGTCCGTCCGCTGGAGCGGTTGTAACTGCGCGTTCATGAGGTAAACAGTGCCTTCAATTCGCGATCTGGTTGAGAAACATCTTGCTAACGGTCTTAGTGAGTTTAAGGGCTTGCATATTAGCGGCTCGATCCCTGTCCGTCAGGAGATCATTAACGAGTTTCTTGCCGAGTTTGTGCAAAACGGAATTGCACAGCGAGCAACCAGCGACGATATGCAGGAAGCGCCGTTGTTTGGGATCAACGACGCTTTGAAGCTGGTCAAGCATGTCGAGGTTAA
>JASKZZ010000497.1 GCA_030147335.1 Herpetosiphonaceae bacterium
AGGTTTAGCCGGTCGATGATCGCGAAATCGCGAATGTTTAGTTCAAGTAGCATGAAGCTGTTTGCTCATTCTATGGCATTGTAATGCGGTATTTCCGCATTAGGTGCAGCTAGGAAGAACCAATCGAATTGTACCATAGCGAGAACTAAGAACCAAGAACATGGCACAGGAAGCGCAGAACAGGGAATACGGAACTTGATAGGCTGCTAGCTGACGACAACCGAATGTGACGGCCATGCTATAATCTGCCGACTTGCTGCTGCCATCGTTCAACGCGCTGCGCTTGCTTGTGTTGGCAATGCACGCTGAATGGTTTATTCGTGGAGTGTATGTATGCGTCAAACGCCAAAAGGGCGTACGCTGGAGCCAGAAGGAGACCCCGTGCTGCCAGCGCCGCTTGAAGTGCAGCTCGAAACGCTGGTCGAAGAGGTGCTTGGCGACGTGCCCCTGGTTGAACCGCTGCCCGCGCTTGTGTCGGACAAGCAGGATGATCGACGGATCGTTGTAACGGGCATCGGGGTTGTCTCGCCCGTCGGCAATACACTTGATGCGTTTTGGGACTCGATTGCGGCTGGTCGCTCAGGCATTGGCTATAACGACGCTGTGCCCAACTATCGTAATTACCCATGCCACAGCGCTGGAGTTGTGCGCGATTTCGAGCCGCGTACATATATGGATTTCAAAGAAGCGCGCAGGATGTCGCGTGCGGCGCAATTTGGTGTGGCGGCGGGACGCATGGCGCTGGCAGACTCGGGTTTTACGGTCGGTCCACATAACGCCGATGAGATTGGCGTTGTGATGGGCTCGGGTACGACGGCTTTGCCGGAAACCGATCAAACGATGCGGCTGCTGATCGAAAAAGGCGGCTCCAAGGTTAGCCCGTTTTACATCACATCCGCGCTGCCGAATATGCCGGCTTGTCAGACCAGCATCCAGCTTGGACTGCGTGGCTACAATTCAACCATTTCGACGGCATGTGCGGCTTCTGCTCAGGCGATTGGCGAGGCCGCAGAGGTTTTGCTGCGGGGCGACGCCGAGGTTGTGCTGGCAGGTGGCGCGGAAGCGCCGCTCACAGAGCTGGCATTGGCTTCGTTTTGCGCGCTGCGAGCATTGTCGACGCATAACGACGATCCCAGCCGCGCGTCGCGGCCATGGGATGCAATGCGTAATGGGTTTGTGCCTGGAGAAGGCGCTGCGGTGCTGGTGCTGGAAACGCTGGCCCACGCCAAGGCACGCGGCGCGCGAGTGTACGCGGAGCTGATGGGCTACGGCGTCAGCTGCGACGCGTATCATGTCACAGCGCCCGACCCGGTTGGCGACGGAGCGGCGCGTGCCATGCGCCGAGCGATGACCAGAGCGCGTGTTTCGCCACAGCAGATCGACTACATTAACGCCCACGCAACGTCAACGCCGGCAGGTGATGCAGCCGAAACAGCAGCAATCAAGGCAGTCTTTGGCGAATATTCATCAACTGTTGCGATCTCCTCAACCAAGTCGATGATTGGCCATCTTACCGGGGCGGCAGGAGCTATTGAAGCGGTGGCGACGATCATGGCGCTCAGAAACGGTCTTATTCCGCCGACGATTAACTATGAAGTGCCCGATCCGACCTGCGACCTTGATTATGTGCCCAACCACGCGCGCAAAGCCGATATTGAGATCGCGCTGTCGAACTCATTTGGCTTCGGCGGGCAGAATGCGACGTTGGTTTTCCGCAGGTACAAGGAGCGTCATCTGTCGCCTGCCGAAATGGCGATCGAGGCCGAGATTGCACAACGTTTAGATGAACAATAACGAGCCGTCGAGTTCCGAGGTGAACGGTGTTAGCGAAATACCGAACACTCGAAACTTGGAACCAAAACATAGGAACCAGGGAATGCAACAGCCAGATTCAAATTCGTGCTTTGTGTGTGGTAAACAAAATCCGCATGGCTTACACCTCGATTTCCATGACGTTGATGGGCAGGTTGAAACGAGCTTCACGCCTCGGCTCGAGCATCAAGGCTGGCCTGGATTTGTCCATGGAGGAATCTTGTATGCCATACTTGATGAAACGCTGGGCCGCGTGGGATTTACGCTCAACACATGGACCATGAGCGGTCGGGTTGAAATTCGTTACCGCGAACCAGCCCCCATCGATCAGACTCTGCGAGTCGTTGGCACCCTTGTACGCGACCGTGGCCGCGCGTTGGAGGTGCAAGGCTTTGTGCAGCTGCCCAACGGTACGATTGTCGCCGAGGCCAGCGGGCTGTTTATGCGTATCCCAGACTCGATGCGGCAGCCGTTGGAGCAGCAAATTGCCGAGGGATTTTAACGGCTATGACTGACATGTCGGCTTTGATTATTGGCGCGTGCCGTTGGCGATCCACGCAATGCTAATCGGTATTATCGCTAATCCGTCGTCGGGAAAAGATATTCGGCGCGTTGTGGCGCGTGGCTTAGGCGTGCCCGACCACGAAAAGATCAACATTGTGCGGCGGATGCTGGTTGGGATTGCCGCTCTTGGGGTGCGTTCGATCCGCTGGATGCCCGACGCCGCCAATTTGGTTGAGCGTGCTGCTGACGGCTTGAACTTGCCTAGTGACGCGCGCGCGCTTCAACAGCCAATCACCGATACTCATGATGATACGATCCGCGCGGCAGCGGCGCTTCGGGAGCGAGGGGCGGCCTGTATCATTGTGCTTGGTGGCGATGGAACATGTCGTGCCGCAACAAAAGGCGCTGGTGATACTCCAATTTTGCCGGT
>JASKZZ010000500.1 GCA_030147335.1 Herpetosiphonaceae bacterium
CAACGATCAGCGTTGCAACAATGCCCTGATGCATTAATCCTTCAACAATCACACGCACACGATTTGGCTCAAGGCCACCGCCAAACAGCGTAATCACCGGCTTGTCAAGCAGCAAACCATGATTCTTGCGCTGATCCTCAAGCGTTTTCGCGGCAGTAACCCGTGGATCAACCGGAATGCCATGAGACATGATCGTGCTGCTCGCAACTCCACGCGCTACCAACTGCTGGCGAGTCTCGTCGGTTGCGACAAAATAGCGGTCAACGTCGCGGTAGGCCCAGAACGCATGGGCGGCATAATCGGTGACGACGCAGTAGAGCGGCTGTTGGAGGCGCGACCGGCCCTTGCGTAGCGCAAGCACTTCAACGGGCAGAAAATGTGTACAAACGATGACTCGTGGCGCGTAGTCGCGTAGGAGTTTACGTAGTCCCCATGCCCATATTGCATCGACCAGTGTCCGCAACTCGGTTGCAAAGCGGAAAAAGTCTCGGTCGGTCTGCTCGTACACGTAGCCCCACAGGGCTGGCAGCTTGTCGGTCAAACGCAAATACGAGTGGGCATATGCCTCGCGAAAAAGCGGATTTGTATAATCCAACACATCTTCAACGCGTACCTGGCCCGGTGAACGTCGCGCGAAGGCTTCGGCCAACGCGTCTGCCGCGCGGCGATGGCCTGCGCCTACAGATGCATGGAGGATCAGAACGCGTGCCATAGTTGCTCCTGCAAAACCTTCCTCTTAAGCCGTTACCTTCGGCGACTCAGTGTACCATGCCGCTACAGGTTCTTATCGAGCTGTTAAGATGTAATGCTTGAGAAGGTTTGCCGCGCTGATAGGCCGCTGCTATAATAGTTTTGGTTTAGTGGAGGAAGCTGTTGAACCGATTATTTCGGGCGTTAATGTTCTTGGTCATTATTGGCGGCATCTTTGTTGGAGTTGCCAGCGAATTACTCAAGAATGAAATAACGCGAAGAGTTGATCCAACCAACGAAGAGCCGATAACGTTTACGATCGAGCCTGGGCAAAGCGTTACGGCTATTGCTACAAACCTAAAAGAGCAAGACCTGATCTCGCAGCCCTTGCTGTTTCGCTTTCTTGTGTCCCGACAAGGAGCGGCTGACAAGTTGCAGGCAGGCGAGTATCAGTTGACCCAAAGCATGTCAATGGGCCAGATTATCGCGTCGCTACAAACGGCTCCGGTGGTGGAAGAGGCGGAGTTCCAGATTATCCCAGGCGAGCGGATGGAGCAGGTAGCCGAGCGTCTGGTTGAAGAGGGATTGGTCGATAGCACGGAGGACTTTTTGACAGTGGCTCGGGATGCCACGCCGTTCAAAGAAAAGTACGCGCTGCTGGAGTCTATTCCTGAAGGCCAGGGCCTCGAAGGGTATTTGTTCCCGGACACATATCGTGTTGAAGCCACCGCAACAGTGACCGAGGTCATCGATAAGGTGTTGACCGAAGGCTTTGTGCCGGCATATACGGAGTTTGAAAACGCGATAACGGCGGAAAGTCCCGAAGGCGGCCCTCCTACGGTGCATCAAATTGTGACGATGGCTTCGATTGTTCAGCGTGAAGCCGCAAACGACGAAGAGATGCCTCATCTATCCTATATCTTCTGGAATCGCCTCAAGCCTGAGAATGATCCCGAGGTCAATCGGCGTTTGCAGGCGGATCCAACATTGCAGTACGTGTTAGGCAAGCCAGGCGACTGGTGGCCGCAGCTGGCACAGTTGCCAATCGAAGAAATTAATAACAATGCTAGCCCGTACAACACGCGCAATGTTCAGGGCTTACCACCCGGTCCAATCGCTAACGGTGGTGCATTCGCGCTCCGTTCGGCTGCCCGGCCCGGACCGCAGCGTCCAGACGGCAGCGAGGGCGAAAACGATCTTTACTTTGTGGCTAAGTGTGACGGCACCAAGGCACACGAGTTCGCGGCAAATCTAGCCGAGTTCGAGAGCCTCGATGGAGCGGACGGGGCGTGCGACGGCCAATAGCCGATAACACGCTCCATTTTGTCCTTACCGTTTGTTTATAAGCGTCGGGTAATGCTGATGCAAATTGCGGATGGATACCGTGACACAAAATGCAGCTGCGACTTGCCAGGTAGCGCCACGACGATTGATCATACGTCGTGGCGCTTTTGTGCCATTTTGACTATCGGCTGCTAGCGCTGTTGGCCCTTTCCCTCGCTAAAGGTATTTGGCATGATAACCAGTGTTGGATTAATTGGCGATCCTGTTGCGCACAGTGTATCGCCTGCTTTTCAAAACGCCGCCTTTCGTCATTATGGTCTAGCTGATCAGTACATGCTCTGGCCGACACCTCTCGCCGATCTGGGGACTCGTGTAAATGAGCTGCGATCGGAAGGGATGCGGGGTGCGAATGTTACGATTCCGCATAAGCTGGCGGTTGTGCCGCTGCTCGACGAACTCGATGCAGCAGCAGCAGCGGTTGAAGCGGTCAATACGATTGTGCGCGACGAGACCGGACGTTTACGTGGCCTAAACACGGATGTTCCCGGCTTTTTACGCTCGCTCACAATGGTGGACGTTGATCCCGGAGGTGCGGACTGTGTTTTGCTTGGAGCCGGTGGAGCCGCTCGCGCAGTTGCTTATGCGCTTGTTGATGCAGGCGTGCGATCACTAACCGTGGTCAACCGAACACCCGAACGAGCCGAAGCACTTTTAGCCGATGTACTCGCTGTTACAGAGCGGGAGCCTGAGCTGCGATTTCTTGGACCAGATGATTCTGATTTCAAGCAAATTATTGCCGAAGCTTCCATTCTTGTGAACGCGACATCGGTTGGGTTGGATAAGCAAACGTCACCGCTGGCAATGGAACGTATCGAACCACATCTATTTGTAGTTGACCTTATCTACGGCAGAACGCCACTGCTTCAAATGGCAGAACAACGTGGCGCTCGGACTCAAGATGGTTTAGAAATGCTTGTGCAGCAAGGCGCACTTGCTTTTGAAGCGTGGACTGGCTTGTCGGCGCCGATTGATGTGATGCGAATAGCTGCGCAGCAAGCGTTAGAGGAACGAACGTGATCATACTTGTGATTGTGCTGGGTCTAGTCCTTGGCGTCGCGCTGAATCAACTCATTGTTGTGCAGCTGCGTAACGATCTACCTCAGCTCCAAACAAGATCGCCCATACGCTTTGTGCCAATTGTTGGAGCGGTAGCACATCGATCTTGGGTAGCGCTTGCAGTCGAAGTCGTTACGACGGTGATGGCTGTGTTTCTTTGGCAATACTATGGCTGGTCGCCGCGCTTTTGGCTCTTGTT
>JASKZZ010000508.1 GCA_030147335.1 Herpetosiphonaceae bacterium
GGCTGGCGTTATAACCGAGACGCTGCGCATGGGAACTAGTGGTCAGGCACGTATAGCGGCAACCCAAAGCCCATATCTAAATGCGATTGAGTTTATCAATTTTTACACCGACCACGGCACGTTCACCAATCCAGCGTTTTATAACGGCAAAACCGAGCGGTATGAGCGACCCATGTTTTGTATCCAAGGTTCTGATGCACATCGGGTACGGCGTGCGCCAAGTGGTACGGATGTAACGCATAAACATGGGATTGGTGATCGTTATTTCGAGGCATTGCTTCCCGAACCAACGTTCCCAGCACTAAAAGCATTATTTCAGTCGACTGATTTCGATCACATTAAAGTTCCGAAACGGGATCAAAAGCAGTGGGAAATTGACCAACTGCGGTTTGGTCATGTGACGGAGCGGCAAGTCCTACGCAGTGCCGGTCATGGCATCGACAAGTTGGTGCATGATGTTGCGGCGTTAAGTAATGTTGGTGGCGGGACGTTGATTATTGGCGCGGTTGGTGTCGGCAATGGTGTTGAAGGCGTTGCTCGCCCAGATCAACTAACTGCCCAGCTACGAGCCGCCGTTGAGCAGCAGATCGAGCCCGTACCTGCTTTGTCGCTGGAGTTGATGCGTTACGAGGGCCGGGACGTTATTCGGGTAGAGATTAGCTCAAGCCAGTTGCCACCGTATGTCACTCGCGACGGCGTGTTGTATGTACGGCGTGACAATGAGACGGTACCGGCAACACGCGGCGAGATCGTTCAACTAGCGCGTCGGGCACTGGCTGAGGGAGGCACGTCGCCGTTAGATAATGGGCAGGAACTGGATTTGCCGCGATCCGGTGTTGAGATTGTGGATGCCCAACGGCGCAACGGTGAATGGTTATATGAAATTCGCGATTTACGAACAACGCCGGGCGTATCGCGTGACCGGGCGCAAGGGTTGTGGCAGTATGCCATCAGCCGTCACGAGGATCTGCGCGATGGCCGAGTTGATCTGTATTCGCAAGTAACATGGGCTGGACGGCTAGGCCTGCTGCGCGCATATCAACAAGGTGGCCGTACAAAGTTCGATCTGGTTCATCGAGATGCGAACGGCGTGATAGACCATATTTTCTATGGTGTTAGTGATTGGGGCTTGAGCGAATCCTGGGGTGTTTTGCTCGGGGAAACCAATCAGGTCGAAGGTCAGGCTGCAGCAGCACCACATAAGCCGGTGGATGAGATTGAGTTACGTGATTTTGGTCCAAAGCAAGAGCCGCTAGCTCAAGAACGACCGGTGTTTGGCGACCGTGGATTGTATCCCGTCCCATCGCGGCGTGAGCCGGAGGTTCTTGCTCCTCCGATAAGCAGTCCTCGTCCAACAGCTTCCTTTGGCGACCGTCGCTGGCGCTGGCGTGGTCGCGGTGGAGTTTGGCGAGTTAGTCGCGCTGCTGACGGATTGCCGCGCTTTCATCTAGCGATGAAGCACCATGAGGGTGATCAATTCCAAGAATATGTTGATGTAACACGCGACAAGCTTTCGGATGCCTGGTCACGTTTTATTCGTGTTTCACGGCCTCGCACCGGCATCGAAGTTGTGAGTGATGGAATTGGCGATGATGGTGTGCGTCGGATTGCGTTTCGTGATTTGCGGCATGGTGAACTAAGCGCGCCGTGGCGGGCCGACGAGCTAAAAGAAGGCTCTGTGCGCGAATATGCTGCTCGTATGCATGAGCTTGATACGCGGCTCGACGAGAACAGCGTCCGCTGGTGGGGCAATCTTGGCTATCTTCGCCCGATGCGTTCACAAGTTGATTTGGTATACCGCGACGAAGACGGCGTTGATCATGTTTATTATGCGGCTCGTCGTGAAGAACTGCGCGACGAATGGGCGCAGCTGTTGGCGCAGTGGCCGGACGAGGCCAACCGAACCGATGAACCATATGGGCAACGCGAGGCAGTAGGCGCGTCCGCTGTAATACCTCGTCCCCTTGCACTGTCACGCGGCGAGAAAGTGGAACTGCCTTCGCGACAAGGACAAACGGCAACAAAAACAAACGGCCGTCATGTAGATGCAGCTAACGGTCAGCCCGAGTATGTTCGACCATGGTCACGTCCTGGTCGGCAACGTCCCTCATCAGCGAGTGGAATGCGTGAGGGTCATACTTCAGTTTCTACTAGTGCGGCAAGCGGATCGGTGCCGGGAGATAGGCGTTCGTCGCCCACCTTGGATGCCGACTATGTGCCGGAACGAGTCGATGATTGAGCATGGCAACCAGTCATGACGTAGAACGTGTGCGCCGATGTTGCCCTGGTGAGAACCACGTTGCTGCATACTAATGGAAAGTGAAAGATTGAGGAAACGGCGTGTCAGTTCTGCCAACACCTGATCAAAAATCGGCCTATGTCAACGATATGTTTAGCGCGATTGCGGAGCGCTACGATCTGCTCAACCGTGTGATGACGTTTGGGTTGGATCAAGGATGGCGGCGCTTTGCTGTGCGATACGTAGCTGCTGCACAAACAACAGGACCGCGGCGAGCGCTGGATGTGGCTACGGGTACTGGCGATTTCCTGCCACTGCTCCATGCTGCGATTCCCGATGCTGATGTGATCGGCGCAGACTTTTGTTTGCCGATGATGCAGGCAGGCATTAATAAAGTGGATGCGACCGGCAATCGCGGAGCGTATGTTGGTGGTGACGCAATGCGCTTGCCGTTTCCCGATAATACGTTTGATGCGATTACCACAGGCTTTGGTATGCGTAACGTCGTTGACTTGCTGGGCGCGCTGCGCGAAATGCAGCGTGTTGCAAAGCCGGGTGGCCGCGTGGCATGTCTTGAAGTTGCGCGTCCAAGTTCTGCCCTGATTCGCTTCGGGCACCAGATGTATTTTACGCGGGTCGTGCCGGTGCTGGGGGCGTTGGTCGGCGGCAATCGTGAAGCGTACACGTATCTCCCGCAGTCTGCCGAGAAGTTTCCGCCGCCTGAACATCTGCGCGACTTAATGAAAGCGGCGGGATGGCGTCATATTCGCTATCAGTTGCTTGGCTTCGGCGCAGTTGCCGTTCACATGGCTGAAAAGTAGCGGCACTCGCGGTTGAATACGTGTGTTACGACACTGTGTCGTACACAAGAAGGGCGGAGCGATATGTTTACCGTTGAGCGCAAGCGCAGCTTTAATGTTCCCGCGGAGCGGATCCGCGCTGTGCTGAGCGACGTTGAGCAGCTGAGCCGTGTCATGCCGCGTGCCGAGAAGGTTGAGATTTTGGCGCGTGGGGAAAATCGAGCGCGTGTTGCCGTGGTCGTGCGGCTTGGGAAATTTGGAACGCAGCGCGTAGAAGGCGAAGCGCGCATATCCGAGGACGGTGTGCGCTTTGTTGCCGTACAGCCGATGCAGATCGACGTGCGTTGGACAGTTGTACCACGCGAAACAGCGACAGATGTGATCGTGCGTTTGGTTACCGAAGTGCCCAAGGCGTTTGGCACCGTGGCACGCTTAATCCCGCAGCGAATGGTCGAAGAGCGGATTGGCGTGGAGCTTGAGACAGCACTGGCTGGTTTGGCCAGTTTGATGGTTGAAGGCGAGGCTTAAGAATTATATAGCGGACACGATAAAAGGACGCGACAACTCGCGTCCTTTTGCTTTGCTCAGTTTTTGGCTAAGGTTTAGCGGCGGCTGCCAGCGCTGACATACTCAGCTTCTGGACGATACATGAAGCCGAAATAGGCTGCGACAAGCGCCGTGCCGAGATGGAGCCAAACATCGTTGCCATGGATCGGGATCAAACCAAAGGTGGTGCTGAGTGGTGCGGGTAGAAGTCCCATGATCGCAAGCAAGAAATACAGGATTGCGAGACCACGCGAATAAGCACGCGCGCCACCGAAAGATCTGTAAGCAGCAATGCCGGCGAGGCCAATCGCAAGGTGGACGATGTCATGGAGCACGTTTACCGGGAAGATACCCAGCAAATCGCCTTGTCCTGCTTGAACAGTCAATTCTGGACCAGTGTAGGCCGTCTCGCCAAGGCCGAGTAAGCCCATTACGCCCACAAGCGCGTAAACAATACCAATAATCAGTGCGAAATACCGAGCACCCATTTTGCTTCTCCTCTGTTACCTTCTGATACCTCAACTGGTATCCTAAGACCTGGGTCATCAAGCAACTTACGTGCCAACTTTGGTAATAGACGCATCATTTTGCGTATCCTGAATGAGGATACAGGTTACGGAGTTCGATGTGCAAATTGACGTGCTACGTTTGCTGATAAGCGTGCTGCTGAGTGTTGCGATCGGTGGTCTGGGCTATTGGCGTGGTTCACTGACGATAAGTGGATGGCTCGGCGCAATCATCGTAGGCAGCGCAACTGCTGGACTGGGTGGTTGGACCTGGGGCATGTTAGTGGTTGTGTTTTTTGTGACGTCGTCGGCGTTATCGCATTGGCGGCGCGAGTCAAAGGCACTACGCACCGGTGGAACGGTGGCAAAGGGTGAGCGACGTGACCTTGGTCAAACGCTAGCCAACGGTGGCGCAGCAGCGTTCTTTGCATTCGTTTTCGCCGTCGAACCACATCCAAGTTTATTTGCTGCTGCGCTTGGCGCGTTAGCGACCGTTACGGCAGATACCTGGGCGACCGAGTTGGGCACGTTGAGCACCTCGCCGCCTCGACTTGTGACAACGGGACGAACAGTTGTTGCTGGCACATCGGGCGGAATTACTGTTCTTGGCTTCGCGGCAACGGTTTGCGGCGCGTTGCTCATAGGTGTCGTCGCGTGGTTAATGAGTTTGGCCAGCGACAATACGCAAGTGGTATGGGCTGTGCCGGTGGCTTTGGTTGGCGGTATTGTCGGCTCGTTGTCCGATAGTCTGCTTGGCGCTACTGTTCAGCTCATCAAATTCTGTCCGCAGTGCAGTGTTGAAACCGAGCAACCGATCCATGTATGTGGTACGACGACGGTGTATTATCGCGGCTGGTCCTGGCTCAACAATGATTGGGTCAACTTTCTTTCATCGCTCCTTGGGGCAGGTGCGAGCGTGCTTGTGTGGTTGCTAATCAGTGTGTAGAAAGCGGTTGAGTGAGTACTGGATTCAGCTGCCGTGCTTTGACAGCGCCTAACGCCTCGCGTACAATCGGCATTACAGGCTTCAGATGCGTTGCCGCTTAACGAGTGCTAACGACTGTTTTTATTCCAGGTTGAAGCCGCAAACCCAAAGCGAACGCGAGGATTTTCATGCCCGTCTATCTGGTTGCTGTCCGCTCACTGGAGCCGCATGATGATCGCCAGCTGATTGCAAGCGCGCAAACTGCGCTTGGTCTTGAGCTTAACGCTGCGTATCAAGAGCGTCGCTACCTGCTGGCAGGCACGCTAGCCGACGCCACGACTGCCCGTCTGGCAGCCGAGCTGTTAATCGATCCAGTGCTGGCTGCTGCCATCTCATTTCCGCTTGATGATATGCAGGCGACTGATCCAGACGCCGACTGGGCGATCGACATTGCATATCGGCCCGGCGTAACCGATAACGAGGGTGAAAGTTTGCGGCTAGGCGCGGAACGAGCTGGGATAGCGGGTGTTCATGCTGTGCGTACCATCCGACGCTTATATTTACGCGGTACTTTGGGCTACGATGCGGTGGAAGAGTTAACGCAGGATCTGCTGGCCAATGATTTGGTCGAGGCTGCGTTGATTTCGCTGCCCGACGATACTATGGCAAGCGCTTCCTTTTATGCAAAGCTGATCGAACCTCCAGCGCCACAATCGCCGCGTATTGCATCGGTTCCGCTTCGTGATGCCGACGAGGTGACCTTGATGCAGATCAGCCGCAACGGCATTTTAGCCTTGGATCTGGCCGAGATGCAGGCGATCCAGACGTATTTTCGAGAAGCGGGGCGCGACCCGACCGATGGCGAGCTAGAAACGCTGGCGCAAACATGGTCCGAGCACTGCTCACATAAAACCTTCAAAGCGCGCATACACTATCGCTCAAACGAGGTTAATGCCGAGGACGGCGGACCCGACATTCCCGCCGTGATCGATGGTCTGCTCAAAACGATGTTGATCGAGCCGACGCTCAAAATCAATCCGCCCTGGCTGTTGTCGGCGTTTGTTGATAACGCGGGTATCGTGGCGGTTGGCGACGACGCGCTTTCGTTCAAAGTGGAGACGCATAACCATCCTTCGGCACTTGAACCGTTTGGCGGCGCAAATACCGGTATTGGGGGAGTTGTGCGCGATGTGTTGGGGGTATCGGGACAGCCAATCGCCAATCTCGATGTGCTGTGCTTCGGTCCACAGGATTTGCCGGCAGATGCGCTGCCGGAGGGCGTGCTGCATCCACGTCGCATTGCTGAAGGTGTTGTAGCCGGTGTGCGCGATTATGGCAACAAGCTGGGTGTTCCAACAGTTGCCGGAGCGGTGCTGTACGACGAAGGCTACCTCCGCAATCCACTGGTTTTCTGCGGCACGGTCGGGTTGTCGCGCCAAGATCAACATTTGACGGGAGTGCAGCCCGGCGATCAGGTTGTGGTTGTCGGTGGCCGCACAGGACGCGACGGTATTCATGGCGCGACGTTTTCAAGCGAAGAGCTGACCCATCAAACAGCGGAGCTGGTCGGCGCGGCGGTGCAGATTGGCGATCCGATTACCGAGAAGCGCGTGATCGACGTGGTGCTGCAAGCGCGTGACCAACAGCTGTATCATGCGATCACGGACTGTGGCGCGGGCGGTTTGTCATCTGCGGTCGGCGAGATGGGCGAAAAAACCGGCGTGCGCGTAGAGCTAGTTTCAACACCGCTGAAATATGCTGGACTACAGCCTTGGGAAGTATGGGTGAGCGAGGCGCAGGAGCGCATGGTGCTGGCTGTGCCGCAGCCGTCGCTTGACCGCTTTCTGGCCTTGTGCGCGGCTGAAGATGTGGAGGCGACGGTGATCGGCGAGTTCACCGATGACCGCCAGTTGCATGTGACGTTTGACGGTCAAACACTGGTCGATCTCGACATGAACTTTCTCCATGACGGACGGCCGCAGCGTGAAATGGAGGCTGAGTGGACATTTCAGCCATTGCCTTTGGATCGCCGTCCTGCTAATACGCCAAAGGCACTTCGGGATGCGCTGCACGCACTGCTGGCGCATCCGAACATTGCCTCCAAAGAACGAATCGTGCGAACCTACGATCATCTGGTGCAGGGTCGGACAGTCCAGGGGCCGCTTGGTGGTATTGACGGTGACGCGCCGACGGACGCGCCGGTGCTGCAGCCACGACGCGAGCGCAACGAGGTGATTGCGATTGGCTGCGGGATCAACCCGCGCTATGGCCTGCTTGATCCGTACTGGATGGCATTGGCATGCTGCGATGAGGCGCTGCGCAACGTAATATCAGTTGGCGGCGATCCATACAAAACATCGCTACTGGATAACTTCTGCTGGGGTGATCCACGCGAGCCGGATCGATTAGCTGGATTAGTTCGTGCCGCCGTCGGCTGTCGCGATGTTGCCCGTACCTGGAGCACTCCATTTATCTCAGGTAAGGATTCGCTCAACAACGAGTATCGTGACCAAAGCGGTCAACGCGTGCCCATTCCTCCGACGCTGCTGATCTCGGCGCTGGCCGTTGTTCCGAGCATTGACCGTGTCGTAACCAACACGCTGCAAGCCGAGGGCAATTTATTGTATTTGGCGGGCCGCACACGTAATGAGCTTGGTGGCTCGCATTATTTGCTGCTGCACGACGAGCTTGGGACGAACGTGCCAAAAGTCGATTTGATTCAGGCGCGGCGTACCTTTCGAGCGTTACATAACGCAATGTCGGCAGGGTTAATCCAATCGTGCCATGATCTCAGCGAGGGTGGACTAGCTGTAGCATCAGCTGAAATTGCTTTTGGCAGCGTGCTTGGCCTTGACCTCGATCTATCCACGGTGATCATGGATGATGACGCAGCCGATGACGCAGTGCTGCTGTTTAGTGAAACACCATCGCGCTTTTTGGTCGAGGTGCATCCAGACGATAGCGCCGCATTTGGGGCGTTGATCGAGGGCGTGGAAGTTGCGCTGATTGGCTTTGTGACGAGGGATCCAATCCTGCGGATCGATGGTATTGAGGGTCAAGAGGTGCTGCGAGAGCCTGTTGCGGGGTTGAAAGCTTCATGGCAGCACCGTCCATTCGAGCCAGGGGCGTTTCAATGAGCGATCATCAACTCGTGTTTTTACCGGAAGAGTTTACCCAGGCTGCTGCCCAACATCTTGCGATCTTGCCCGATGTGGAAGTGTTGGAGCTGGGCGATCTAACACTTGAGCTGCGGGTACGAGGTCGGCCCGTCAGCAGCGAACTCGACAATTTGTACACCTTGTACCGCAATGAGCCTGATCAGCTTCCAGCATTATGGCAGGCGTTGGAAGAAACATTAGAAGCGCAGCCGCCAGATCGCTCTGAAGATAATCCTGTTGTATTGCTTGGCCGCGTTCTGCCGATGCTCAAGCCAATAACGCTGTTGAGCGCCGTGCGCGAGCAAGGAATCCCAATGCTCGCCTACCGTCCGCTGGTTGGCGATCTGATGGTGACGTATGTTGTTGATGAAGGGCCGAGCGTTGCATATCTTAACGAAGGGCATCTTCAGCGCTGGGGAATTGGCGAGACAGTGCTGTGGACATCCGCGCTGCGGAACTTACGGGCAAAACCATGGCGACCCAATCCAGGTGTAATTGGTGAGGGCGCGGCTTCACTGCTGCTATTTAGCGGCAATGATGGGTACGATGCAACTCGATTGTTATTGCCCGAGCTATTTGCAGAATTTGCCGTGTCCATTCCCGGCAATCTTGTTATTGGCGTGCCCAATCGAGACTTGTTAATCGCGTTTTCGGATGCCGACGCTCGCATTTTTACGCGGGTCCAAGCGCAGGTCGAGATCGACTCGCGAGCAGAAGGGTATCCGCTAACCGCGCAGCTTTTCAGCTATCGACGCGGTGAATTGGTGCCGTATGTTGGTCGCACCTAAAAAGCGTAGGTTGTGGGCAGCGTAATAAAAATTTTCATCACTGATTAATTCAACTATCGTCCGGTCGTTGTTCGTTTGCAGGGAGCCGTTCATGTCGTTGCTAGTGCTCGTGTCGCTCTTGGTGTACGTTGCTGCCTTAGCGCTGTTATGGCGCGAACGCTCGCTTCGCTACCTGCTGCTGTTGTTTGCTGGTCATCTCGCAATGCTGCTCACTCCATTATGGCAGCGTGTGTATCAAATTACGCCGGTAGCCGAAACAGGGCTGCGGCTATTCGGTCGTTTCGCGGTTCCGTGGTCGTTGCTGCTGGTTGGAGGTTCGCTTCTGGCAGCGCCGCCGTTGATTTTTTATTATGGATTGCGCCATCGCTGGTGGCCGCGCCATTACTTCGCTGTCTGGCTTGGCTACGCGCTTTTCATTATCTACTTTCTGCTGATCGAGTCGTTGTTGGCGCGGAGTAATACGCAGCTATTTTCGGATACATTGCTGGTTCGGGATACGGTTGTTCCCGCGCAAGTTGTACAGGCAGTGCTGCTCAGCGGAGTCAGCCTCGGCATGCTGTACACGTTGGTCAGCACGCGTCATTATGCGCTTGAAGTCGCCGTGGTGCCGTTGTTGCTGTGTGGTGTGGTAGCTGCTTTGCTGTTCTTGGGCATCTTTGCTAGTCCACTATGGGTTTCTACACTGCTTGGCCAATCAGGCCCGCTTGTAACAATTGGCGCGCTTGTAAGTTTTGGTCTGGTGTTGTGGGGTGTTCACCTCCTAGCGAGTGGCCTTCATGCCAATCGGGGACAGCAACTCTTGTGGCGCTGATCTCACATTGATTCCCCATAACGACGTACCAACGTCACGATAGGCTATGCGTCCAGAAGACATTCTTTCGCTATACACTTTTAACAGTTTACGCACGATAGCGCGCGTGCGTGATTATCCCCTCGGCACTCTTCGCCGACAGGAGCTGATCGTAGCGCTGACCGAGCGTTTATTTGTGGCGGCTGAGCTTGAGCGCATGGCTGGTGCGTTAGCGCAGAATGAACGCGCGGCTATGGACGTGGTTGTTCAGGCGGGTGGTCGTGTCCAACGCGCGCAGTTTTCAGAAATG
>JASKZZ010000514.1 GCA_030147335.1 Herpetosiphonaceae bacterium
CCTGCTGCCACAATTTTTGCTGCGGCGGCGACGCGGTTGGACCGGCATAACAGCTTATGTTGAAAACGCAGGTGTTCCCGCGCCAGCCCTTTTACTGTTGCGAGCCATGATTCACGAGTGCGATCCGGACGTTGCGTTGTCACACGCCGACCTACAGGCCAACCTGTTCAACCCATACAGCACCGTACGGCCCATCCTCAAGTATCTACCGGCACTGGTTACACATGGCTATGTGAACGAAAACGATGGACGCTATAGCGTAACAGCAACCGGACGAGCATTAGTCGAGGAGATCGAAGCGGAGTCGCGAGCATATGTTGCAGCGCAATCACCAGCCGACGCAACCGAAACGCATGAGCTTCTGGCTGCCCTTGCGTCAATCGTCCCAATCCTGCAGCACGCCCCGGAACCAAGCGCCAAGCCACACCAAGCGCGAGGACAGCGTTTACACGCGCCGGAAGGCAGTCCGCCGCTCGTCCAGCTTGAAGACGTTATCTTCAGCTTGTGGATGGCGCGTGACGACGCCCACAATGCGGCATGGAGCAGTGCGGGATTTGACGGCCCTGTGTTTGATTTGCTTAGCAGAGTTTGGGCAGGTGAGGCCAGCACAATAACCGAGCTAGTTGAAAAAACAAAAGATAATCAGCGACCCGAGGATGTGGCAACCGGGATCGATAAGCTGGCATCGGGAGGCTACGTGCAGCGCGACGGAGACATAGTGCGTATCACGACGCATGGACAACAAACCCGCGACGCAATCGAGGCCGAAACCGACCGCATCTACTTCGCGCCCTGGCCTGCTGAAATCCTGCGCCAGTTGCCAACAATGGCCGATAAGCTGCAACGAGTGATCGACGGCTTTCCGATGTAGCACCAATACGGAGGCAAAGCTGTCTTCGCTGTTGCCCCTCGGTCAGGCTTTTTCGTAGCGCGAATGCAAATACAGGTAGCTCCCATGCCGATGAACGCTCAGTAGTCGCAGCTGGGGCGGGTTGGCGTAATCGAAAGCAACACCCTCTATAAGACTCGGGCGCTGCTTGTCATCCGAACGCCCAACCATGATCGGGCTGAACGTGACAAACGCATCGTTGATCAGGCCTTCGTGCAGCAGCGCGCCGTACACCTGCGGCCCGGCTTCACAAAGCAGCGTCCGGATCCCATAATCTCGCCGCAGCATCTGAATGAGCTGAGTCTGGTTCAGCGACTCGCCGATTGCCAGGTAGCGCACATGATCGCGCTCGCCAAGAATCGACCGTACCGTTTCCACGCCTTCGTTCGTTGATGCGACAAGCACCGGCAAATGGGGATCGTCGAGCGACGGCGCGTGGGCTGGAACATTACCACTACGAGTCAGCACAACCAGCAGCGGCACATCGGAACGATCCTCGGCAGTTCGAAGCGCGGCAAACGCATCGGTATCCTCGGGAAAGACGGCTCCAGGCGTCCATACGTGATTTCCCGCCGCAGTAATGGACGACCCGCCGACAAGTACAGCATCAGCACGGGCACGCAGCAGGCCCATTAGCCAGCGGTCGTGGCGATCACGTCGACTCACATCGCCCCCGCCACCATGGCCCGGCTCGTTAAACGATACTCGTCCGTCATGAGACATGACAAAGTTGACGTAGGTAAAGGGCAGCTCCGTTGGCTCAGGTAGCGGCCACGCGCCATAGAGCGAGCGAAACGCGGCAGGGAGGGCAAGCCCTGCGTGGACCTGCTCATCAAACAGCTCGGTAAATGGTTCTCCGGGGCCGCGCGGCTCATGCATACAAACACTCCCAACACCACGGTCGGCAGCTATCAGACATCGAGTTTCTGTTCCTGGTTCTCTGTTCCTGGTTCTTGACTACAACGCCCCGGCGACATGCCCAAGCACAATCTCATCGACCGACACATGGGGCGGCTCTACGGCGGCGCGAACGATCGCACGGGCAACATCCTCGGGTTGGAGCATATTGGAGCGATTCCACTCGCCGGGCACGGCATCCCATAACGGCGTATCGACCGCGCCAGGGATCACAGCGGTTACACGAATACCACGAGGACGCAGCTCAGCCCGAATCGCCTCACTAAAGCCCAGCACGCCGAACTTTGCCGCTGAGTAGGCCGACCAGTTAGGAAAGCCGCTGCGTCCGGCGATTGAACCAAGCGTAAACAGATGACCACCGGCCTGCATATGCGATACGGCGTGTTTACACACAAGGAACGTGCCGGTCAAGTTGACACGCAACGTCTGCTCCCAATCGGCCAAACTTAACTCGGTGAAGGGAGCGACGGTTGCAATCCCAGCGTTGCACACCACAACATCAATCGTGCCCGTAATCTCGGCAGCAGCGTTGACCAACCGCTTAACATGCGGCTCGGCAGTGACATCGCAGGCAACAACAGTTACGCCACCTCCTACCGAACGCACAAACTCAGCTGTCGCTTCCAGCTCCGTTTGAGAGCGAGCCGCCAGCACAAGATGCGTCCCCTGGTTAGCTTGCGGATACGAAGCAAAGGCTTGCGCTGTCGCACGACCAATTCCACGGCCAGCTCCGGTGATGAGAATAACACGCTTTGTTTGATGCTTGTCCACAATATCCTCGCGCTGCTTGGCTTAATTATAAACCAGAAGGATACTCGTGCAGTGCTTGAAATTTCGCCACGGCTTCGGCCCGATTATGCGCGCGGAGTGTGTAGAAGATACGTTGAATATGCTTTTTCGCAGTTGACTCGGCAATCGACAAGTGACGCGAAATTTGTTTGTCGGTAGCACCCGCAGCTATCAGCCGTAAAATCTGTATTTCGCGATTGGTCAGCTTGGTTTTCTCACTTAGCTCCGGCGTTTGTCGAAAATGATGAAGCACGCACGCGAGAGTTCGCCGTGACAGCGCCACCTCACCATTTGCAACACCTGTAATCGCCCGAGTAAGCGCTTCCGCCTTGATTGATATAGGCAGGTATCCCGATACGCCGGCTTCCATAGCCGCAACAACACGTTCGCCAGAATGCTCATCGGCAAGCATCAACACATTGACCGACGGCGATGAAATGACTAATCTTTTCGTTACAGTTAACT
The DNA here is from genome assembly GCA_030147335.1 of Herpetosiphonaceae bacterium. Taxonomy (GTDB): domain Bacteria; phylum Chloroflexota; class Chloroflexia; order Chloroflexales; family Kallotenuaceae; genus LB3-1. The sequence goes on from JASKZZ010000514.1 coordinate 3,062, forward strand.
CATCCATATCCGGTAGTTGTGAGCCAAGCACTACCACGTCGGGCAAGTGCTGCGTTACAGCGACAAGCGCCTCCGCCCCAGATGATGCCTCACACACAGTCGTAATATGCGTGTCCTGACGAACCGCCTGTTGAACGCCACAGCGGAAGTGTTGATCTCCGACGATAACAACACGAGTTGTTTTTTGTTTTTGGTTGCGTACAATTTGGGAGCGTTCTCGATGCAGTTGTCTCATGTGCAGCCTATCTCATAACCTTTGATTCAGTATTCGTTCTACCAGGGGGTGCTCGAAATACGGAGGCGATCTCGTTTCGGTTTTAATACGAACACAGTTAAAATCGTAAAAATGTTATTAACGATACGGCAAGGATTGGCAAGAATTGTGGATACATTACAAGAGGTAAGCCGTGAGCCTTGAGGACATTCGCGCGAGGCTAGGCGTGCCATATTACGAAACGGCGCAGTGCTTGCTCTACAATGTCGATTGCATTACAGCGTTCCAACAGCTCGATTCGCCGCTGGTCAGCCTGACGGTTACCAGTCCGCCCTACAACATAGGAAAAGCTTATGAAACGCCGCTGCCACTTGATGAATATCTGGCGTGGTGCCAACGCTGGATTGACGAGGTGTACCGGATAACACTGCCAGATGGCGCATTCTGGCTCAATCTTGGCTACCTGCCGCTGCCGGGACGAGCCAAAGCATTGCCAATCCCGTATCTTCTGTGGCAGCGAGTGCCGTTTTTCCTGATTCAGGAGGTGGTTTGGAATTACGGAGCCGGAGTAGCCGGAAAGAAATTTTTCTCGCCAAGAAATGAGAAGTTTTTATGGTATGTGAAGGACGAGAACCGGTACACCTTTAATTTAGATGCCGTGCGCGACCCAAATATTAAGTATCCTAATCAAAAGAAAAACGGCAAGATCAAGGTTAACGCGCTCGGCAAGAATCCTTCGGATGTTTGGCAGTTTCCAAAAGTAACGTCGGGCACGGATCGCTCCTCAAAGGAGCGCACAGCCCATCCAGCCCAGTTTCCTGAACAGGTTATTCGACGCATCATTTTGAGTACATCGAATCCCGCCGATCTTGTCCTCGACCCATTCATGGGTTCGGGCACAACCGCCGTTGCTGCTTTGCGTCTGGGACGTAAGGTTGTTGGCTTCGAGATTAGTGCCGCGTATTGCGCAATTGCTGCCGACAGGATCGAGCAGACGCTGAAAAACCGTTATGTTTAGTCATTGTGACGACTGCTGCGAATCAGTTCCAAGAACTCGCCGCGTGTTTTCGAGTCGGTCTTGAAGCCGCCGCGCATCGCACTTGTTACCATGCTGGCGTTTTCTTTACGCACACCGCGCATCACCGAACATAGATGCGTGCCTTCGGCTACAACCGCCACTCCCGACGGATGAAGATGTTGATTGATGAAGTCGGCAATCTCGACCGTCATCCGCTCCTGCACCTGTAGCCGACGCGCGAACATTTCCACAATACGTGGAATCTTCGATAGGCCGATCACTTTGCCCTGGGGGATGTAAGCAACATGGGCATGCCCATAAAATGGCAGCATATGATGTTCACACAGGCTGTAAAAATGAATATCGCGCACCACCACCATTTCATCGTAGTGAACGGTGAAGATCGCGTCGTTGATCAGCGCTTCGGGATCAACACGATAGCCCGCCGTCAACTCCGATAACGCCTTAGCATACCGCGATGGCGTGTTGAGCAAGCCTTCCCGTTGTGGATCCTCGCCAATCTCGCTCAAAATAGTTATGACGGCGCGCTCAATCTCCGGATTCGACCGAAAACGCAACCCTTCCAGCTTGCCGGTGCGTTCGTCGGTGTCGACGACGTAGCTAAGCGGCCCATCGCCTTCAATTGCGGCGGCCTCCGCATCGATCACCAACGGCAGTCCATTCCCTTTATCAACGGATTTATCGCTCATGGCTCGCGTACTCCATATTCAAAAATATTATTTGGTGTTTCCCAAAGCTTGATCCAGCGCAGACGCGATCCTAGCACACTGGCTAAACGCTGCCACAAATAAGCGACCACATTTTCTGCCGTTGACGGGTGCTGCTGGAAAAATGCATGCTGCCGATCAAGATGAGTATGATCAAGCTCATCCAGCACCGGCTGAACCAGCGCATCAAGCTCGACAAGATTGATGACCATGCCCGTATCACGCGCAACCGGCCCTTCAACCGTCAGCTCAAAACGATAATCGTGGCCATGACCTTTAAGATTATTGCACTTGCCATAAAGCTCGATATTTTCCTCAGAGCTAAGCTGTGGACTATCTAGCCGATGCGCTGCCGAGAACTGGTAGCTCCGACCGAAGCTTGCAGTTTCACCGCCATAAAAGTCAGCAAAAATATCGGCGGTCTCGTACAGGCGTAGCCGATGCAGCCGTACTCCCTCCGGCAGTTCGGGCGCGATTAGCCTCCACAACACTTGAACAATATTCTCAGTCGTTGGCTGGCAATCACGAAAATAGGGCGTGTCTTCGTTGAGATGCTTATGATCAAACCCTTGCAGGACAACGCCAACAATACGCTTTAGCTCGGTCACGTTGATTACCATGCCGGTAGCGTTATCAACCTGTCCCGCGACTGTTGTTTCAAGCACGTAGTTGTGGCCGTGACCGTGTGGGTTGGTGCATTTGCCGAACACTTCAACGTTCCGTTCTGGACTCCATGCTGGATTCCAGTAGCGATGTGCCGCCGAAAACTCGAAGCGTTTACTGGTGAGAACTTCCATAATTGTCCTTTTCCGGGCCAGATGCGTGCCAGGATTGAGGGATGGCAACAGCAGCAGCTAATTTAAGTATAGTACACAATCCAACATATCCGGTGTAGGCGTTGACGGTCTGCGCGCACTCATGCTATCGTATTTCGGCGTCGTCGCTGGACGCTATTGTTGTGTTACAGGAGGACGAAGATGTCCAATCATACAGATAATACCGAAGGCACGGTGTTATGGGAACCTTCGGCTCAACTTCAGGCAGAGTCAAGCCTTACCCAATATATCGAATGGCTCAACCAGCGTGGGCACAGCTTCAACAGCTATCATGCTCTGTGGGAGTGGTCGGTTCAAGATATTGAGGGATTCTGGGCATCGCTCTGGGATTACTTCGACATTCAAGCGGCAGCACCTTACAGCGCAGTACTTCCTCAACGCGAGATGCCGGGCGCGAGGTGGTTCTCGGGCGCAACGTTGAATTACGCCCAGCACGTCTTCCGCAACGCATCGTCCTCGCAGCCGGCGATTATCTTCCAGTCGGAAACGCAGCCGCGTACAACCGTAAGCTGGGCCGAATTAGAGCAGCAGGTTGGCTCGATTGCCGCAGCCTTGAAGGGAATGGGTGTCGAGCCGGGAGATCGCGTTGTAGCCTATCTTCCGAACACACCCCACGCCGTTGTCGCATTTCTCGCCTGTGCAAGTATCGGCGCGATCTGGTCAAGCTGCTCGCCTGATTTTGGCAGCCCAAGTGTTATCGACCGTTACCAGCAGATCGAGCCGAAGGTACTGTTTGCCGTTGACGGCTATCGTTACGGGGGTAAAGCCTTTGATCGGCGCGAAACAGTGGCCGAGATTCAGCGCGCACTGCCGACGCTGCAACATACGGTCTTGATTCCATACCTCAACCCCGAAGCGACCACCGACAACCTCAGCAGCGCGGTGCTGTGGAATGATTTGACGCGACAGCCAAGCACGCTATCGTTCACGCCGGTACCGTTCGAGCATCCGCTCTGGATTTTATACTCGTCGGGCACGACCGGCCTACCCAAGCCGATTGTGCAGGGACAGGGCGGCATTCTGCTGGAACATCTCAAATCGTTGAGCCTGCATCTTGACCTCACATCGGACGACCGCTTCTTCTGGTTTACCACAACCGGTTGGATGATGTGGAACTTCCTGGTCGGCGGTCTGCTTGTAGGCTCGACCATCCTGCTGTATGACGGCAGTCCCGCGTATCCAGATATGAGCGTGCTGTGGCGCTTTGCTCAAGACACACGCATGACCTTTTTTGGCACTAGCGCGCCCTACATCACATCGTCGATGAAGGCCGGTATTGAACCCGGTGCTAGCTTCGATCTGCATGCCCTCAAAGGCATGGGATCAACCGGATCGCCGCTGCCGCCGGAAGGATTTTTGTGGGCCTACGAGCATGTCAAGCCCGATTTGTGGCTGGCGTCAGTCAGCGGCGGCACCGACCTTTGTACCGCATTCGTTGCCGGCTGTCCGCTGCTGCCGGTCTATTCGGGTGAGCTCCAGTGCCGCGCGCTTGGAGCGAACGTGCAGGCATTCGACGAAGCCGGACAACCACTGATCGATCAGGTGGGCGAGCTGGTGATTACCGATCCGATGCCTTCAATGCCGCTCTTTTTCTGGAACGACCCCGAGCACAAGCGCTATCGCGAAAGCTACTTCGAGGTATATTCAGGCATCTGGCGGCATGGCGACTGGATCAAAATTACGCCGCGTCAAAGCGCCATCATCTACGGCCGATCTGACTCAACAATCAACCGTATGGGCGTCCGCATGGGCACGAGCGAGTTTTACCGCGT
>JASKZZ010000015.1 GCA_030147335.1 Herpetosiphonaceae bacterium
GTTGGCGTCAACGTCGCCTGCACCATTTCAACAAGACCTGTGGTTGGATTAAGCATTGGCACGCTGATACTATTACCACTAAACGATGCACCCTGAACGCCACCATTGGCCATCACCGTGGCTTCTGACAGCAGGCCGCGCACACCCAGCGTTAGCAACACAACCAGCAGCGAAATCGCCAATCCGGCTCCACCCAGCTGACGTACCTGCTTGTGGTACAGCAGCGGCAGTTTGCCATGCCGTACTACCAACGCTGAGATGTTATCGTGGCCGCCATACCTGTTCGCTAGACTCACTAGCTCACGTACCGCACGCCGCGCCGGGTTCGTGCTTACCACACGCTTGATTTGCTCGGGCTTGACAAGGTCCGATAAGCCGTCGCTGCACAGCACTACAGTATCTCCGGCAGCAAAATCGACGGTACGAAACGCGACGCTAACCGACGCATCACCCATCGACTGAGATAGATACTGACTGCCGTCACTTTCTCGACGAATATGATCAACTGTCAATTTTCGTGGTGTCTCGCCGCTGCGACACAGAAATGCCGGACTATCACCAACATTCGCGATTGTTACTGTGTCATCGTGGACCAACGCTGCGACAAGTGTGGACGCCATGTTGTTGCGCATGCGCCGTGCCTCGTCATAAATATCGCGCGTGGCTCGCTGGATCGCGCCATTAAGTCGCGCAACGGGGTCGTTGGAATAGGCATCATCACTGTAGAAATAGGCCATGACGTGGTCAACAACCATGCGGCTAGCAACATCCCCATGATCATTGCCACCCACACCATCTGCAACCAGATATAGATGTCCGTAAGTATCATGTAACCTGACATACCCATCACCGCCCCAATCTTCTGCGCACAGCACGCTATCTTGATTATCCTTGCGGCGACGGCCAACGTCGGTCAGCGCTCCAACATCGAAATTGCTACCTGTAGCCATCAGCGCACCCCCGCCGTCTGCTTGCAATACGTACTGCGACACCAACCGGTCCGACCCTCGTACACCACTTCGTACCATGTAAAGGAGCGTTGTTTCTGCTCACGACCTGTGCGCGTCGCCTGAGTACCTTTTGACATACGCATTAAGATGCGAGTATTGGTGGAAGGACCGGCGCGCAGCGGCTCGCTCGTCGCTCCAACCATCACCACGCGCGGCTGCTTTTTGGTGATCGTGGGGCGTGGTAACGCAAGGATTTGTTGTGTTGGCGTAGGAACGACGGTCGGCACGTCCACTAGCGTAGTTGTCGGGCTTATCGACGCGGGACCATCAACAGTTCCAGAGCGAAACATCGGCGCGATCGCATCCGTCGTTGTCGCCGTTACCGTCGTGACCGGACGAAGCTCCACTGTCGCAGCCGCAACCACCGGATCACCCTGCATAATGTTCAATAATGCGACGACCAGCATCACAACCGCCCCAACGCCCGTCGCAGCCATTGCAAGATAGCCCCACACAGCGCGCGATGGTGCTTGTTGCGGAGCGGCGCTTTGAGCAAGTGATTGACCGTCGGCAACAAGGGCAACACGCAATTGTTCGGCAAAGCTAACACACGACGGAAATCGGTCGGTCGGCTCGAAAGCAAGCGCTTTGCACAACGCATCGGCTGTTTGGGATCGCACGCCAAGCTGCTTACGGACCTCGGCGTATTGAGTGTCACGCAACGCCGCAATCTTTTGCTGGGCTTTTTTGACGTTATTGGGCAGCAGCGCACGACCCGTCAACATATGCAGCGCAACCAGCGCCAGGGCAAATTGGTCGGTGGCGGGCTGCTCGCAGCCTGTGTACTGCTCGGGCGCCATATACGGGATCGTACCAAGGCCTGGCTCGTCGGCGATTGCATAGCCGGGATGCCGTGCAATGCTTAAGTCGATCACCACAACATCGCCTGCCGCGTCGATTAATAGATTTGTAGGCTTTATATCACGGTGGATAATCGGGCTATATTCGGGATGGCCCTGGTGCAAATAGTCGAGCGCGCTGGCCGTCTGCTCAATGACTTTCGCCACAAATCCAGGTGGCAGCAGCTTGCCCAGCATTGACTGTAGCTCACGCCCGCCTTCAACAAAACGCGTCGCCAGAAAGTAAGGAGGCCGCACCAGGTTGCTTTCAATGTACGTGGCAAGATGGGGATGCGCGTGGTGTTCATTAATCACCCGAAGCAGCAGCTGCTCGTTGGTGAAATACCCAAGTATTGTTTTATCTTGTTGCTTATCAAAAACTTTGAGCGCAACGATGCTGCCGTCTTTGGCGCGTGCTTTGTACACATCGCCGCATTGACCGGACGCGATGTACTGCACAAGCTCGAAGTGCTGATGGAAGCGAGAAGGAACTGGTAAACGTGGCATAATCGTGCTTCCTAGCGCATTGTTTGGGCGCGACTAATCGAGCGGCTTTGACGCCACCGCGCACCACCGGTTACAAGCACGAGCAGCAGGGACAGCACCAAGGCTGTCGGCACGCTAAGCGCAAAGTAGTCGCGCAGCAACACACCGGCTAACGGGCGAAGTGCGACTACCTGTCCATTCGTCGCATGAAACATTACCGGCTGGCTGATTGCTGTACCATCACCTGAGCGAACCTGAACTACAAAGCTATGTGGCTTGCCGTCGTCAAGGAGCGTCGTTTTGTAGCGAACAGTGTAAAGCGTATCGGAAGCAACTGGTGTGTGTTGCTGGAACGCTGCGGCACTATTCGCGTCATCGGGACGTTGCAGATAAACACCGCTGCTGGCTGTTGCAAGCTGGTTGAGTTGAAAGCCGCCACGCTGCTTAATCAAAGCTGTGTCGGTGCCAACGCCAAATGCAATAATCTTGACATTATTGGTCTTCGCATCACGGATAATGCTGGCGAACGTATCGGCGCTAATCTCATCGCCGCCATCGCCAACTACCAACACGAGCGCCTCGCGGCCTCCCTGGTGAGCTGCCGCTGCCGTATCGATCACAGCTTCTTGAACTGCCGCATACAAGTTTGTTTTTCCTGTACGCGGCGTTGTGGTTCGCAAATAATTGATAACAGCGTTGCGATCACTGGTGTACTGCATGAACTCGCTTGGCTGCGCTTGCTGCTCGGGGCTGCTGATTGGGAGGAAAAGGCTAATCTGCTCGGGATTGCTGGGCGCTTTGCTCGGTTGAAGCAAGAATTGCTCGATGGCACGCCGTCCCTCCGCTAAATAATCGTGTCCACCGGCAGCGCCGACGTTCAATAACGAGCTATTATCGAACACAACGCCTATCGCCGCGCCCGTGGCAAAAATATCAACTTCGGCTTGATTTTGTGGATTTGGCGCGACCAGCTTGACTTTACGAGTTGGGGCTGTCGCATCGGCAATCTGTGCGCTAAAATTGATGGGCGCGTGACTCGATGCGGCGTCTTCCAACACCTGCACAGATCGTTCATCGACACCCTCGACACGACGGCCACTCGCATCTTGCACCTGAAAATCAATTCCAATCTCTGGAAAACGGCTCGTATCAACCGCTAAAATGTTAACCTTGAGATCCATCTGGGCTTGTACCGACGGCTGAAAGCTTAGCAACAGCGCGACGACACACACAACCACAACACAATGACGCATCGCTCTGCTCCTGCTTACAATACTCGCTCAAATACAAGCTCGACCGACGCGTCCTCGTCTGGATGACCCAGGTAAATATGGTCGCCGTGTTCAAGGGAAAAACCGTCGCCATTAAGCTCATGCCTGTTGCTGCTGCGACGGATGTATGTGCCGTTCATGCTGCCCTCGTCGATCAAACATGCAACATCGTTACGCACCTCAAATCGGGCATGCCGACGCGACACAATGTCATCGGTAATCGTCATTGTTGCCTGCTCTTTGCCAATCAGCGCACCATGCTTGATGCCGAACTGCGTGCCCTGCTGCTGTCCGCGTGTGATTTTGATCAATCCATGCGGCGAAGCGACCAATGGTTGTCCCGTTTTCCGGTTGCCGAATGCGCGTGTTACAGCTTTGGTAAAGCGCTGCGAAACCTGCTCAAATATCGGTAGTGCGGGAACATGATTTCCAAGCAGCAGGCTGACAACCACTAATGCCAACGACAATGATCCGCCGATAATTCCCAGCGTTGCAAGTTGACCAAGCTGTTGACCAAGCTGGAGAGTTGTTTCGAGGCTGATATGCTGCGCATCTACCACTACAGGAAACCCAACCCGGCTAAGAGCACTACGAGGCGCGACGCTAACGTAGTACGACGGCAGGATAAGTACGAGTGGCACGCTCGCGACGCTCAACCACAAAAATAACTTCGGTAAATTGGTTTCATGACGCAGCGCAAACAACATCAGCAGATAGGTACAGCCCGCGATAATGGTCGCAGGCAGCGCTGCAACA
>JASKZZ010000109.1 GCA_030147335.1 Herpetosiphonaceae bacterium
AAGCGTATTACCGTCCTGCGCCGCCGTTTGGTCCGAGATGAGCGGCTCGATGTCGAGGCCAACTGCTCCAAACAGCAGCTGCTCTTCCGCGCCCCATTTTCGGAACGCTTCGTACCGCGCCACCGCCTGTGGGTAATTCCGGAGATTAAACCAGTATCCTTCTTCTGGAGGCAGCAAAAGCCATGCAGTAAGTCGAATACTACGTGCATTGAGACGGCGTATAACAGCTGCTCGCTGGGGCGAAAAATCTAAAATAGCGAGCGAAATGCCATAGTTATGGGCAGAAATTGTGTCGATCAGATCCGGCTGGTCGAAAAGCTCAATGAGAGCCATTGGGCCAAGTTCACAGAAAAAGTTGATGTCGGGTTGGGGCATAGTGGTAGCATAAAACATGATAATACGAAAAGTCAACGCGCATGCGTCAAATATCCGATTGTTGCAAGAGCAAGGCCAGCGGGTTAATTAGAATGCGGTTGGCTTTGGTTGCTTGCGATTCGAAACCAGGCGTATCATAAAGAAGGGGCCTGCTTATGATCTTCGATATTGTGTTTATTGTGGTGCTGGTACTGGCGCCAATGGTCCTACAACTCATGGCGATCAGTGTGTACACCGAACGCCTTGCTCGCTCAATTCAACGCAGCGCCGACAAGCCGCCATTTACAACGGTTGTTGAGATCGTTGATGTTGGACCGGAGCCGTACGCAGTTTCCCGACTACTTGACCGCGCGACACGGCTAGATCAGGACGAGGTGGATTTCGTCATTTCGCAGCGCAGTGGTCGCTTGCCACTGCCAATGTCGCGGCCAGTCGCACTGCGTTTGGTGTCGGAGTTGCGCCGCCTTGGTGCCGTCGCCGATACCTGCTCTGTTTCGCCAAAAGCTGGAATGCAGCCATCACGGTAATGCAAACACGTATTGATGCGCTTGGACGAACACTGCTTGTACCCGCGCGGCCGCAGCGGATTGTTTCGCTGGTGCCGTCAATTACGGAATGGCTGTTTGCAATTGGTCTCGGTCCGCGTGTTGTCGGTGTAACTGATTTTTGCATCCATCCCCATCAGGAAGTTGCACCTAAAACAAAGGTGCGCGGCACGAAGAATCCCGATCGTGCTGCAATTATTGCGCTCCAACCCGATATTGTGCTGGCAAACAAAGAGGAAAATCGCGAGCGCGATGTTGTGGCCTTGGAAGCCGCAGGGTTGGCTGTGTATGTGACCGAGACCCGCCGCGTGTTCGAGGCGATTGCTACACTTAGTATGCTGGCGGATGTGCTTGGCGCTGGTCCTACTGCGTTACCGCTGCTGACCGACATGCGCGCGGCACACCAGCAGTTAACCGCTACAAGACCTGATATGGTGCGGCGTGTGCTGGTTCCAATCTGGCGCGATCCATGGATGGCTGTTGGTAGTGAAACATACGCCAACGACCTGTTGCAGATGTGTGGAGCCTACAATGTCGCCAGCGAGCTACAAGGTCGTTATCCGCGCTTCGAGCTTGATCAGATTGGTCGACTACAACCCGACATAATATTGCTTCCGTCGGAGCCGTATGGGTTTTCTCCCGATGACTTGCCGTCGCTCCGATCTGTCTTTTCCGGGCCATGTGTGTTTGTGGACGGCGAACTATTGACATGGTATGGCCCACGCATCCCACTCGCCTTGCAAAGCTTTGCGTCAATCATAGCTGCCAACCCATAAACTTGTAGCCGGGAACAAATGATTCATCATTCCTCTGGTAGACATAATAATAGGTAGGCTGAACGGCGGAGTTGCGGTCAGTGTGCGAGCGGGGTATCATTTAATGAGCTGTTTTGGAGGAATACAATGCATTATCGTGTCATGATCATCGGCTCAGGTCCAGCCGGCCTTACGGCTGCGCTGTATGCTGCGCGAGCAAACTTAAATCCGGTTGTTGTGCGTGGACTGCAGCCGGGCGGTCTTATCGCGACGACCGACGAGGTCGAGAATTATCCTGGCTTTCCCGATGCGATTAACGGCTTCGACCTTGCGGATAAGATGGAACGACAAGCGGCGCGCTTTGGCACGACGTTTATTGACGGCTTGGTAGAAAAGGTTGAAGCCGACGAGCGACCATTCAAGGTTACAACCGACTCGGGTGAAACGCATACTGCCGACACAATCATTGTGTCGACTGGAGCATCGCCGCGTAAGCTGGATGTGCCGGGCGAGAACGAATTGGCAAATCGCGGCGTATCGTACTGTGCGGTCTGTGACGGATTCTTTTTCCGCGACAAGCGCATTGTGGTCGTTGGTGGTGGCAACAGCGCCGTTGAAGAAGGCCTCTTCCTTACCCGCTTCGCAAGTGAGGTCGTTCTCGTGCATCGTCGTGATCAGTTGCGCGCCGACCCGATCATTCAGCAGCGCGCTTTTACCAATCCCAAGATGCGTTTTATCTGGGACAGTGTCGCTACCGAAATCGTAGGCAATGGCAAAGTCAACGGTATTCGGCTCAAGAACATCAAAACCGGCGACGAAGAGCTGCTGGAAGTTGATGCTGTGTTCCCATATGTTGGGCATGTGCCCAATACCGGCCTGTTCCGAGGCTTGCTCAACATGGACGATCACGGATACATTCTGAGCGATGGACGTACACGGACCAATGTGCCAGGTATTTTTGCCGCCGGTGACGTTGTGGATAACATTTATCGTCAGGCGATTACGGCTGCCGCCGAAGGCTGTCAAGCTGCTATGGAAGCTTCATGGTACCTCGATAACCTCGATGCTCAAGTAGTCGGTACCGAAACCGTCAGCGAGGGCTTGGGCCAGTGGTAGTCGAGCGACTTGTATGACATACGGTGGGGAGGACGGACAAAAGTGTCCGTCCTCGCTTTTTAGGCAAGTGAACTCGGCTATGCCAAGAATTACGTTCATTGTCGGTAACAAATGCGACCAAAGTCGTAGGTCGAATGTGTTCAGGACGCGTCTGACATGCTATAATCCGCGTAGCCCCATCGATCCAATGTGTGGAGGACCATCATGGAGATAACCCACCGCCGCCTCAACCGTGTGGATGTGGTTGGTATTTCGGGTCGTTTAACTGCCGCCGAGTCGCCAGAGCTACAAGAACAACTTAACACGCTGTTTACCGAAGGTCGCTACCGAATCTTGCTTGATTTTGCTAGTCTGGATTACATTAGCAGTCCTGGTCTGCGTGTTTTGATTGAGGCGCGTAAACGTGCGCGTGAGTGGAAAATTACCGAATTTGACCGAGGCGACGTGCGAATTGTTAACTTGCCGCCGCGCATCAAGGAAGTTTTTGACCTAACTGGCTTTACGTCGCTTTTCCATATTTATAACGATATGGTTGAAGCTGTTGGAAGTTTTTAACCATCCTCATTATGCAGCGAACGCCCATTCCGGTGCTCGCTGCTTTAAAGCACAATGTCTTCTCGGACGCTGACTTTGGACGCATCGCTTGAGGCGCTCGCGGAAATTAGTGACTTTGTGGTGGACCAAGCGCGCGTAGCGGGTTTTGATGAGCACGCCGTTTGGGAGGTGCAGCTTGCTATTGACGAGGCAGCCACAAATGTTATTCAGCACTCCTACGCAGCAGCAACAGGCCAGATAACGATTTCTACACAACATGCCGGTGGCGAGTTTCAGGTCACAATCCGTGACCGTGGCAAGCCATTTAATCCCGATGACGTGCCCGAGCCGGATTTGGTGTCACCGTTAGAAGAGCGACGTACAGGTGGCTTGGGTCTGTATTTAATGCGAAAGCTGATGGATCGGGTTGAATTTCGTTTTGTTGAAGGCGAAAACATTTTGGTAATGGTCAAACGAATCCAACAGGCGGATCTTCGCGTTGTATCGTTGGTGGGCCGAATTGATGCCGCCAGCGCTCCTGAGATTAGTCGCTCGGTGCGTCATGCAATGCGCGACGGTGCCAAGCAAATTGTGGTTGAGCTTCGTGAAGTAACGTTTTTATCGAGTAGTGGGTTACGAGCATTGCTGCTGCTTGCGCGTGAGCTGCG
>JASKZZ010000120.1 GCA_030147335.1 Herpetosiphonaceae bacterium
GGAAATGCCGAGCTATACACCTTTTGCTGCGCATCCGTTTCGGATACCGCCATCGGATCGGGCGTGTGGTTCTGCGCCGCAAAGCGTATTTCGGCCATCTGCGGAAAGCGTTGCAGCAGTCGCACGCCGATCTCATGGACCAGATGCTGAATCGACTCGCTCACAAACTCGTGAAACACTGTTTGCACAACATCACGGATCTGCTCGGCTGGAATGTATCGTTGAGCATTCGTGCCGATCATATCCTCGACGCCGACATAGCTCCAATGCACATCAAGCGTGATATACAGCGGACGATCAACACGTTCAGGCAGCGTCGTCCATTGATCGCGGGCAAATCTGGTGAAAGAACTGCCGGTGACCTTGAGCAGCTGCAGGCCAACCCGGCCACATTGATGCGCTACGACCCGCACATCGTCGTTCTGTCGCTCAAAATCCAACACCGCGGTAGCGTAATCGTCGTGCGAGCGGCGATACAAGACTTCGCTGGGACGAAAATCATCAACGCCAGCCATCGGCACCTGAGCCGCCACAAACGCCAGTTCACGTCCCGTCACCCGCAGCGATTGCATTACATCGTAGGTTGTCAGCAACTGTACGCCTAGAAAGTGAACCAAGCCTTCCAACGTGGCACCGTCGAACGCAAGCGCTTGACGCAGCACAACATTTTTCATCGTGTCGGTCGCCACCACATTGCTGTTATCGCCCTCGGTGTAGGCCGGCATGAAATTGTCGCCAAACACTTCAACATCGATCTCAGCGGCAAACAACGTATTAGAGCGTCCGGTAAAAGATGACTCAGGAATTGGCGTAACGTCGCTTAGTGGACGGGCATAGGCGCGATACAGCGGGATCGTAGCTTTTCCGTAGCTGATCTCTGCTTTCATGTACGGCTCCTTGTTCAGCCATGGGCGTGGCGCATGTGGCAGGGTTAGCTCAGTATAGCGAGGCTGTCAAGCTCGTCAGTGTGATGCTACGCGTGTACAGCATCATCAAGGCGCAGTCGAGCAATCTTGGCGATCTCATCGAGCGCCGTGGTAATCTCCTGCTCGCGCTCATGCTCAAGTCGCTCCACGAAAGCGGCAAGAATACTGTGCTTGGTATGCTCCCGAACACAAATCACAAACGGAAAATCGAATTTGACGCGATATGCGTCGTTGAGCCGCGTAAACGTTGCATACTCGTCGGCAGACAAGCGATTCAAACCTGCCGATGCTTGCTCTCGGGTCGACTCCGCGGTAAGCTCTCCGGCAATTGCAGCCTTTCCAGCAAGATCCGGATGCGCACGAATCAGTGCAATTTTTTGGTGTTGTGGCGCAGCATACATTGTCGCGCACAATGCTTGATGAAGGTGTTCACGGCTCGTAAAAGGGTGCTGCGTCCATGTTTCTCGCGCGATCCAGGGCGACTGCTCAAAAACAAAGCCAAGCTGCTGGACAAACGTATCCTGATCGAACGCATTGATCTGGTCGATCAACAAAGGGCCGTTGGACATACGAATACCCCGTAGCGCATACGTCTTCTGGCAAGACGAGTTGATCATGCCTGATCAACTGTTGCTCAGTATAGCCTAAAGCCAAAGCGATGGAGCACGACGCGCCGCTGCTTTACGCCGCGTGACGCCGGAGCTGCTCACGGCGCTGCGGCAGCACGCGAACCACCGCGACAACCTCGGGATGCGCCCGGAGCTGCCGCTCGACCTCGTCTGCGCAATGTGTAGGGACTTGCACTGTACCGCTATTACGCATCACAACATCAGTTGAAAAGATAATCGGGCGGCAACCGGAAGGCCATGCCCGCGTCTGATCCCAGAACTCGGATGTGACCGTCAGCTCGAATGTAACCGACATAAATCTTTTTATCTCCTGTGCTATGTTGTTTACTGAAGTGTGCTAGTATGGTACGTACTATAGCACATTCGTTCGCAAAAGGCGTGCCGCGAACTGAAAACCTAAGCTATTTCCCTGCGATATGTTTTACCAAAATTAAAGGGGGGCATACTATCACGACGACATAAAGCAGCGCCGAATACGGACCCCAAAATATGTATAAGCTTGGTATAATGCGCCCACCTACCTAATTCCCGGCACATCTTCTATGCAAATACAGCTACAGCGTCCGCCAGGCGCGGACAAGACCACCGCCGCGTGGATCGAGCAGCAATATACCGGATCGCTAATCTGGTTGTGCATCATCATTATTGTTTTTCATCCTGCCTTCCATTACGTTCTTGAATTGCTGCCAAACCTCCCGCCCGACTCGCTCGCTACGAGGCTTGTTTCCGTGAGTGTTGCAGCCGCGCTGCTAACCAGTATCTGGCGCTACCCTCTATTACGGCAATATAGTCCTTGGTTTCAGATAGTTAATGCCGGAACGATGACCATCGTGACCCATGAGGTAGTGCTGAACAGCGGCAACCACCCGATGTATCTGGCCGCGTCGCTCACCGCAGTCTACGCCGCGCAGCTAAGCTTTGTTCGTTTGCGCGAGTGGCTAATCACAGTTGCAATTATTTTCACCTGGTATCTCACCTCCAGCATCCAACGGGGATTTTTTGCTGACCTTCAAGGCTTTGTTCCACTCTTTTTTTATATCTCAAACTATATTATTGCTACCGGGCTTGTCGTTCTACGCCATCGGCTTCAGCAGCGTGAGATCGAGGGTCGTCTCGCGCTCCAACAGAAAAACGACGAGCTGCACAACATGACCGACGCGCTCCAGCAGAAAAACGACGAGCTGTACGACATGACCGACGCGCTCCAGCAGAAAAACGACGAGCTGCACGACATGACTGAGCAGTTACAGGGTGAGCTTGCGCTAGCGCGAACAATTCAGCAAAGCCTACTGCCTCCAGCCGCTCCCACATGGCCATCACTCGATACGCTGTGTTATAGCCAACCGGCGCGCGAAGTTGGTGGTGACTTTTACAGCTATTACCAGTTCAATGACTCGCGTGTTGCTCTGGCTGTTGGTGATGTGTCGGGCAAGGGTGCATCCGCTGCCTTGCTTATGGCAACAAGTCTTTCATTGTTCAACACTCATGTTGAACAAACTCAATCGCCGTCTGCCTTTATGGCGAATTTAGACCGCAACATGCTGCCGTACACCCAGCCGCAGCGACAGAATTGCGCGCTCACCTACCTGGAGCTTGATCATCACACGTTACAGATCGTTAATGCTGGCGGCATTCCACCGTTTATCCGCCGTCGCAGCGGACAGGTCGAATGGCCAGAAGCGTGGGGATTTGCGCTGGGACAAGGTCTTGGCGCGCAAACAGGGTACCAGTTAATACAGGTGGCGGTCGAGGTTGGTGACCTGATTGTGCTTGTGAGCGATGGCGTGGTCGAGGCAAAAAATCGTCGGGGTCAGTTGTGGGGCTTTGATCGGCTGCAACAGGCGATTGTGGCAGGGCCTTCCCGAACAGCGCAGGCGATGATTGAACACCTATGCACTTGCGTCCAGGCGTTTGTAGGCACGACCGAGCCGCACGACGATATGACGATTGTAGTTGTGCGTGTGTGTGAGGCAGCACCTGGGCTTGATGACGATATTGCTGCGGTCGAGGTCGTGCCAGTGTACGCTGCTTGAGTTAATCGGTACACGAACCGTAAAAGCAAAGGCGTGGAGGCCGTATTACTCCTGCTGAGCAAAGGAGTACTTCGTTTAGCCGTATCCTTTTTGTGCTTGCAGCGGTTATCCTCATGCCACTACGATTACCGCGCATAACGCATCGATCGCCAGATCGATCATCGCGGGAAGTGTGACACCTTATCCTAATCGAACCATCTAGTACACGCACATCTGCACGTACGCGGAACCCGCGTTTCATTTGCTTTACACTGGTCAGATGGAGTTATCATCATGACAATCAACAACACTCCTATGCAGATCACAACAACCTATGGCCTTACCAAACGCACTGTTACCGTTGAATTCGGGCATGTGTACGTGGTAGCACCACTCGACCCGCGCATGACAAAAGATAGGAACCGTCCCTGTCAGGTGCTGGCTATTGACCCATCGGTTGAGCCGTTGTGTACAACCGTTGCTACAGTTCGCTTTCTTGACACCAATCGTAAAGGACGCTCGGCTTGGCGACCTGCGAGCACCTTCTCAATCCTTTGCCCTCAACCCCCGTCGACAGCTCGCCCTCCACATATAAGCGGGGTAATTTTTGTCATCGCACACTGGTTCGCACGATCTATTGAATGAGCAGCTACAGGAAAGACTTGACTTCACGCCTGGGTAGCCGTTTGTGGTTCTGCGGTATAATTACAGCGGATCAGATCGGCCGCGTGGTTGAGCTAAAACTTCATTGCTCTGTACACTTTTACGCATGGTGTAGAAAAGGAACGTTATGTTGGCCCTTCGAGCACTGCTTAGTTTTGCATTCCTCTTTGGTGCATTCCTGGCGGGTCTTTCTGATGTTATCGCCGCCCCAAGTATGACAGTGGCCATCACCCGCGATGGTCGGCCCGTCGATCCAACTTCCACGCCGCCGATTGGCCAAGACATTCCCGTTACGATAACCTGGAGTTTGCAAGATGCAGATGCCAGCACTATTTGGGAAAGCTGTTCAATCCCGTTCGACGCACCGATTATGGTAGATGAGGTCACGCCGGCAGCAAGCTTTAACGGCACATCCACCTACACGTTCGCCCCCGAAACCCGTAGTGTTTCTATCCGCTTTCATGGTACTGCGCTTACCACCTCTGGCGCGTCGTATCACGCCATGCAATGTCGTGCCCGCGTCACCAACGGAACCCATGTGTACAAGAATGTGGCGTTTCGCATTGGACAGGCTCCTTCGGTCTTTATCTACATACCGCAGATCCAACGCTAGCGTGTCATGCTAATGTACGTGGGTCAACAGATAAAGCCGGAAGTTAGCAATCCTCATGAGTAATGGCGCAACGTTGCAAACACCCGAGCTTTACTTCCAATTTACTGGGTCAGTCGGCGCTCGCCAACCGTTGCGCTTCGTCAATCCCGTCGAGGTCATCGTAGCCTACCAGATTGATCAGGTACGTCCGGCGCTGCAAAAGATTCAGCGCGCGGCGGAAACAGGATTATATGCGGCGGGATACATAAGCTACGAAGCAGCGCCAGCCTTTGACCCGGCCTATGTGGTTCATAATACCCACCAGATGCCGTTGTTGTGGTTTGGTTTGTTCACGGATCCTGAGCCTACGTCGCCCGACTACACGGGAGCACCTTTTGAGGTCAGCCAATGGCAGCCGAGCACAACGCGGGACGAATACGAGCGAGCAATTACGG
>JASKZZ010000122.1 GCA_030147335.1 Herpetosiphonaceae bacterium
TGACTCAGGATATACAATAAGGTGCAAGCCAATGCAAGCAGCAACGTCACTCTTGAGGTTCTATGAGCGCCAGTTATTGCGCCTACGCGCCGTCTCATCCGCTCCACAAGCTATACCACGATACTGAGTACGGATTTCCCGTTCGTGATGATCACATCTTATTTGAACGCCTTGTGCTGGAGATTAATCAAGCCGGACTGTCGTGGCTGACGGTGCTGAAAAAACGCGAGGCATTTCGGCTGGCCTACCATGGCTTTGATCTCAATCAAGTCGCGCGGTACGATGAGGCAGAGCTGGCCCGGCTATTGGCCGACGCTGGAATTATTCGCAACCGGCTCAAAATACAGGCAGCTATTGAAAACGCGCGGCGCTTGATTCGCATTCGAGAACAATATGGCTCATTCGCAACTTGGCTCGATCACCATCACCCACAGCCTCGTGAAAGCTGGCAAAAGCTGTTTAAGAAAACATTCGTTTTCACTGGAGGCGAGATTGTAGGCGAGTTTTTGCTCAGCACAGGGTATCTCCCCGACGCGCACGAGCCAGGTTGCCCGGTCTATCAGCATGTACTGCAGCTTGCACCGCCTTGGAGCAGAAGCATCGGGTAATGTAGCAGCTACCACACCTAATAATTATCCATGTTCGCGATCCACATCTCGCTACCAACACGAGCGACGAACGCATGGTCAACCAACAACTGCGTCGTTGGTTAAGCGCCCTCCCCCATTATCTACTCCATCATCCTATATCAAAAGCAGACCAAAGATTGATTGTATGGCTACGCTAGGTACGTTATGTTTTCGAGATACCCAAAAGACCAGCCTATCGAGCATGGTATGTTGGCTGCACCGAGACCCATTGCATAAGGGGCTACGACCAGCACGACCTTTCCAGATAGGAGCTATCGTCGTAGCAACAGCTTTGCTCGTCCGTCTATAAAGGCGGCTTAGGTTCTTGATGTACTCGTGTGTCTGCCATGAAACATTACTAAGGAAAAGTGCATGAACTTCCCCCGCTCACGCTCTTGGTTTCATCTCAGCCTCCGGCGGCAATTGTTTATTGCCTTGGGTCTGCTTATTGCCCTGCTCCTCATCGTTCTCGCTGTTGCCGTTTCAAGCTTAACATACATGCGAGCCGTAACCCGTCATGCCGTCGAGGTTGATGGTCAGATGAGTTATCTAGCCAATGAGATTGCGAATCAAACATTGTTATGTCGGCGTTATGAGGCAAATATCTTTCTCAACGTGGCCGAGCCGTCAATGCGTGGCTATTATTTCATTATGTGGAAGGGCGCGCACCAAAACCTTGATATTGCGGTTTCAGCATTCGCCGCAGCCGCAGCTACACCCGAGGATCAGCAGCAAGCTCGTGAATGGATCGCCCAAAACAAACATTATGCATCCGCCATCACAGCTATTGAAGCTGCGGTTACCGCAGGAACGATCACAACACCACAAAGCATCCAGGCAGCGTTCAGGTCTTCAGAAGAGCCAATTCGCCAATTTACAACCACAGCGCTAACGGTTGCCCAACGTAAGTCAGCCGCCGCGCGAGATTCGCAGGCAGCCCTGGAAGCATCCGTTGATCGTGCTATTCGTGTTCTTGTACTCACTGGCATTATCACCGCCTTAACATCGGCCCTGACATTGTGGTTGTTCCCAAACTGGCTGATGCGACCAATCGCCGCTCTCGATACAGCAGCACGACGCTTGGCGAATGGTGACGAATCCGTTCGTGTCACCACCGAGCGAACGGATGAACTGGGCGCGTTGGCGCAAAGCTTTAACCACATGGTATCGTTGATCGAGCAACGCACCCAAGAGCGCGCAGCACAATACACCACGTTGGAGCGGGCGCATGCCACTGCGGAAGCAGCACGTGCAGAAAGCGCTGCGCGGTTAACAACAATTGAACAGCAGCAAACGATCATTCGAGAAATGACCGTGCCGGTGCTGGCTTTGTCGTCAAGCATCTTGCTTATGCCCCTTATAGGCGCACTCGACACAGCGCGACTGTCACTGGTCCAACGGCAAGCCCTCCATGCCTTGGAACGTTCCACGGCGCAACGGCTTATTCTTGATATTACGGGCGTACCAACTATTGATGAAGCAGTTGCCCGTGGCATAATCCAGGTAGTAGACGCTGCGCGACTCCTTGGCGTCAAAACGGTTGTGGTCGGCATCCGGCCAGAAGTAGCTCAAGTTCTTGTCGCATTGGGCATCGATCTTTCACGCTTAGCAACCCACACCTCCTTGCAAGACAGTTTCAATGTGATGCTGGGATCGGCACGCTAAACATGCGAATGAGTAGCCGCCATTGATGTACGAGGGTGACGGGTTTGCGCTCATCTTAGCGTCAGCAAAGACATGTGCCACAGAAAAATGGGGTGCGCTAGGTTGGCGCATCCCATCCGATTCGGTATAATACTGAACTCACCTCTCCATTCCCAACAATGCGCCTACCTCGTTCTTTTCGAGCCGTCCGCTGGTGATAACGTTCAAATTACTGTATGTAACCAATCCAGTACGAAGGAATATATTCATGCGTTTAGCCCATGTTTGTCGACACGCATTAATGTTTTGTTTGCTCCTGTTCATTGTCTCGATTGCCGCGCCACATCAAAACGTGATTGCCGCGCCGCATCAACCCACCGACGTTTCGTA
>JASKZZ010000147.1 GCA_030147335.1 Herpetosiphonaceae bacterium
AAACAAGGCGTCGTCAAGGTCGATTTGTTTGGACATCTACGTACCAAGTTTCCGTACATCACCGTAATTGCCCAATCCCGCTTTTTGCAGTTCATTACGGCGGAAGCCCAGCGCTACCCCAATTTTCGCCTGGTGATGGGCGCACACGTTGATGCGCTGCTTGAAACAGATGGCGTCATTGGCGGTGTACGGTATCGGCATCAAAATGTGCAGCACGAACTTCGTGCAACCTTGACGGTGGGCGCAGACGGTCGCTTTTCCACTATTCGCAAGCTCGCCGGGTTCGAGCCGATCAAGACAGCCTCACCCATTGATGCGCTCTGGTTTCGTTTATCGCGCCGGGCCGATGATCCGGACGAGGCATTGCTTGCGCGAGTTGGCAAGGGTTTGTTTGTGGTATGTATTGACCGGTTTGAGTATTGGCAGGTGGGCTGCATGATTCCGAAAGGCGGCTACCAGCAGCTACGGAGTGCAGGGCTTGACCACTTTCGACGATCGATCGCTCGTGTCGCGCCTGAATGGGCCGACCGCGTGGATGAGTTGCAGTCGTGGAGGCAAATTGCCGTACTTTCCGTGGAGGCCAGCCGCCTCAAACGCTGGTCTTGTCCTGGCTTGCTGCTGATCGGCGATGCTGCACACGTCATGTCCCCAGTTGGTGGCGTTGGCATCAACTATGCCATTCAAGATGCAGTGGTAGCCGCCAATGTGCTCAGTACGAAGTTAAGGATAGGCATGCCTATTTCCGAACACGATTTGGCAGCGGTACAACGACAGCGTGAGATGCCAATTCGCTTTATTCAATGGATGCAAGCACGCGCGCAAAATGCCGTGTTTGCACAAGTCTTGAATGCTTCTCGTGAACGTGCGTTCTTTGTTCCACGGGCTGTCCTACCACTCTTGCGTGCTTCATGGCTGCTTGCACTGCCCGGCCGACTCCTGAGCTTTGGTATATGTCCACCACGAGTGCAAACGCGAGGCGTCTAAAAGCTGAATGTGCGACGACCCCGAATATGCTAGGTTCCATAGGCTGCAACCCCCCAACGCCCTCACCTGATGTGTTCGTTTTGGTAGAAAAGAAAAACGCGCCGTATCTTGCGAGATACAGCGCGCTCCAGCTTCGGGCAATGTCGTGTCGCTTAAGTCGTTTGGAGCTACCGCTTCGCCTGCTGCGGTCGCTGCAAGCCATACGCGACGGCGCTTTGTAAGTCAGGCCGTGTTTCTAGCCCCTGCATGTTCAGGCCAAGCCCGACAATTGTTTGCGCGAGTTCAGGACGGAGGCCGGCCAACACAGTTCGTGCTCCAAGCAAACGTGTAGCCTGGGCTGCTTGCAGCAGAACGTGGGCGACCTGGGTATCAATGATCGGCACGCCGGTCACGTCCAAGATAACCATATGCGCTCGATGACTCTCGATCGCTGTCAGCAAATTGGTTGTCAGCATCGCGGCCCGTTCCGTATCAATCGCGCCGATCAGCGGCATGACAAGAACGCCGTCCAGAATCGGCATGACCGGACTGGAAAGCTCACGGATTGCGTCGCTCAGTTGGTTGCGCTCACGCATGAGCTGCCGCAATTCCCCAACCTTGTGTTCCAGTTCCACCGCTTGCTGCTCAAGCGTTGCTTTTGTCGCTTGCAGCGAGACTTCCCGCGTTTGAATCGCCTGCGCGGTTGTGTTCATTGCCGATGCGAGCTGCCCGATCTCATCCTGCGTCTTAACAGTCGCTGTCTGGGAGTAGTCGCCGCGCGCAATCTGTTGTGCTGCTGTTTGTAATGCGCGGATCGGTCGCGTCACAACCTGCCGAATAAATAACGTCATGATCAAGATGGCCACGAGCGCCAACGCCGAGAAAACGAATGCTAGGTTGCGTGTCAACTCGTCTTGAATAGCAGCGAGTTCCCCGACATCAACCATAATTCCGACTGTCCCTGTTGTTGCTCCCTGTACCGTCAGCGGAAGATACGCTTGGGCATACGGAATACCCTGGACCGTGACGAGGGTTTCGCTTGTGACCGTTTGCCCCGCGACCGCTTGGGCCAACGCCGCCTGATTGCCGAGTAACGCGATTTGTTGGGCTTCCCTGTGCAATCGCTGCTCTTCGATGGTCGCTGTTGTCGTCAGCGTCCGGCCCTGATGAAGCAGTGACAGGTAAATATGGGAACGGCTCAGATTAAGCTCGTCCATGAATTGCGTGTCAATCGTGCGGCTGACTAACAGCGCTCCCAGCAGATTGTCATCGCCGTTACGGAGCGGAACGGCAACCGAAAGCGCGAGCTGGGATTGACCGTTCCCGGTTGTAATGCCAAGCGCAGGTAAGTTTAGGAGCGCTCGCGTGATCAGAACGTCTTCCTGCGCCAGCTCGTCAGGGCGGGTTCCATCGGCTGCCACTAGTCGTTCACCGGTTGCATTGCTCACCACCGCATGATCGAATCCGAAACGGGCAGCGTTGATCAGCACGACGGTTCTGGAACCGGCTGCATCCTTGTTTTGGATAGCGGTGATCAGCTCCGGTGATGTGGCGAGCAGGCTTGCGGAGGCGAGCGTGTCTTGCTGGATCTTGGCCAGTT
>JASKZZ010000235.1 GCA_030147335.1 Herpetosiphonaceae bacterium
CGATTTGATATGCGCTTCGAGCTTTTCCAGTCCTTTGCCGATGTCGGCCAGCGGCAGCATCACATTTTCCCAACCGCGCTGCACATCGACCCATACCGGCTGCTTTCGTACCTGCTGCGTCAAACGTAGGCGCTGCTCGTAGCCGCTTTCTTTCGATACACGTTCGACACACCCTTTCAGCACGCGCCACAGCTCATACGTCGCTTGCCGTGTACGGTCAATCAGTGGACGAATCGCTGCCGCAAAGCCTTCAGCCTTGTCAAGATCCTGGGGAGTAGCGGCGGAGTTCCGGAAGTGATTGGGCAATTCTGCCAACAAGCCACTCAGCAATTTCACGCCACCAGCCTGCCACAACTCGTCAAGAAAATGGAGCAGCGTATTTTGGTCGAGCCGCCAGCCGAGTTGATCAGTTGCAACGTCCTCCAGATGATGCGCCTCGTCAATGATGACGTGATCGTAGCGCGGCAGGACGGCATTTTCCGCCTTAACGTCGCTGAGCAGCAACGCATGGTTGACGACCACTAAGTGAGCCGCTTCGGCGGCACGACGAGCGCCAAAAAAGAAGCAGCGTTCAAAATCGGGACAGCGAGGACCAATACAAGTGTCAACGGTTACATTCACATCCGACCACGCCTTGGCCTCGCGCTCATCCAGGGCAAGCTCAGCCCGGTCACCGGTTTGGGTATCTTTGACCCACAGCCCAATCTTAATCAGTGCCTGGGCTTGCTCCGGTGTCGGCTGTTCCTGACGGCGCAAACGATTGTAGCGGTGCAGGCACAGGTAGTTACTACGACCCTTGAGCAGCGCTGCCGTGAATGGCTCCACGTCAATGCCGGTTTCACGGATCACTGCATTATCGATCACATGCTGGAGCGTCGGAATATCCTTGAAGTACAGCTGATCTTGCAGGTTGATCGTGTTGGTGGAGACGACCACTCGTTGACCGCGTTCTGCCGCGTAGCGTGCAGCCGGTACAAGATACGCCATCGACTTGCCGGTTCCAGTTGGCGCTTCGACCAGCAGTGTTCCGCCTGTGTTGAACGCCTCACCGACGGCCAGGGTCATATCAAGCTGCTGCTCGCGTTGTTCGTAGCCTGGAAACGCCTGATTGAGTGGTCCAGTGGGCGCGAAAAAGGCGCGAACATGATCGAGATTGAGCGGCGCAGTGCGCTTCGTGCCTTCAAGCGGCTTGACTCCGCGCCAAGTTATGCCCAGCGATTGGCTGGACGCTGAGCCGGTAGCCGAGATTGGCCGGCTCAACGCGGTATGAGCGCGGTCACGTGCAATCGCCTCGAACAGCAGGCGGGGTGACCACGTCGTTTGTTTGCTGAGACCGACAATTTCGGTCAACATTGCATCATCCAGATCCTGCAAGCGATGGACAAGCACTGTAAATAGCTGTCGGGCAACATCGGCGTCTGCAAGTGCGCGATGAGCGTCGGGATGCGGGATGTTGAGGCGAGCCGCTAAACCGGCAAGATTATAGGACGGTTGTCCAGGCAGCAGCAGCGTGGCAAGCTCAAAGGTATCGTAGCTGGGCTGTGGGAGCTTCAATCCTTGCGCTCCAAGCATTCGCACATCAAAGCCGACCGAGTGACCGACAACTGGATAGCTTTTAACAAAGCGCACGAACTCGGGCGCGACGGCGTGAAACGGCTGCGCTCCTTCTAGCTCTTGCGCATTGATACCGGTTAGCTGAGCAATTTTGATCGGCAGACTATGTCGAGGCCGCACCAAGCGCTGGAATGTTTCAAGAACCTCGGTATCACGAAACTTAACAGCAGCCACTTCAATAATTTCATCGGTTCCTGCTTCGAGGCCGGTCGTTTCTACATCAATAGCAACAAAAATCGTATTCACAGATGTCACTTTCTTAGGTTGCGTCTGGCTGGTGCGGTATCGGTTGGTGTTTCTCAAGTGGCTTCGATCCACCTCGGATGTAGCATTATACCGAAGCCTACAATAATCGGTGCAGCGACACCGGTATTTGCAATTTTTGTTGTACTGCTAATTGATGTATTGACAATTGACAAATGATATGTAATATATTGATATACGACAAGTAAACAGGGCAGGCTCTTACGAAGCCCTATGATGGACGACTGATGTTTGAGCTGGGTAGTTTTGAGGAGGGCAGCGATGGTTATTTTGGAACCGGATGGCAAGCTATCGCGTTACGACCAAGAAATCGATTTGGTGCAACAAGGCAGTGACGAATCGACCGCGCAACATCCTGCGCAACCCCTTGCCGATGCTTCCGACAGCCAGCATCAGGCGTATGACGTTTTTGGCCTTAACGAAGTTGCACGCGAAATCGAACAAGCGGTTGTGCATCTCTCCGCCGAACTCCATCAGCTCGCATCCGTACACCAGTTGGCGCTGTCAAACTGGGCTTAGTCGCCGCCGCAAACACAAGTGTTGAAGTTTCGCTAGCATTTTGCAACCATTGAGGAGATACATATGGCCTATCCTATTTTGACGCGATGCCCGATCTGTGACGGGGAACTGGTTGCCACGCGGCTTGATTGTACTAACTGTCACGGCGCGGTCGAGGGCGAATTTGAGCTAGGACTGCTTAAGCGCTTATCGGGTGAGCAGTTGCAGCTAATCAGCTTATTGGTTAAGAATCGTGGCAACATGAACCGTGTTGCGACCGAGCTAGGCGTTCACTACAACACGGTACGCAACCGAATGGATGAACTGGCAGCCGCAATGGGCTTTGGTGAAGCGCCGCCGCCGCCCGCGGATCGCCAACGTGTTGATCTGCTGGAACAGCTTGGCCGTGGCGATGTGAGTCCAGAAGAAGCGTTGGCCCGACTCAAAGCAGCCCGATCACAAGCGTCGAGTGAAGGAACAAGCTCGTGACCAATACGCTACCATCGTCAAATGAGC
>JASKZZ010000270.1 GCA_030147335.1 Herpetosiphonaceae bacterium
ACGATCAAGCTCTTGACGAATCGCGGCCACCGCGCCGTCCATCATGCCGCTTGGCGCAACAATGTCGGCTCCCGCATCGGCATGTGAGGCCACGACCTGCTGCAGCACTTCGAGTGTCGCGTCATTGACGACGTAGCCACGCTCGTCAAGAATGCCGCAGTGCCCATGATCGGTGTATTCACAGGTACAAACGTCGGTAATCACAACAAGTTCAGGCACGGCGTCTTTGATCGTCCGAATCGCCTGCTGCACGATACCGTCCTCCGAAAAATTCTCGGAGCCACGCGCATCTTTCATTGCAGGGAGGCCAAACAAGATCACCGCCGGAATACCCAACGATGCGATTTCCTCGACCTGACGCGGCAGCATATCAACCGACCATTGGTGCACTCCGGGCATCGAGCTAATCGGACGCTGCTGGCCCTGACCGTGTACTACAAACAAGGGGTAGATAAAATCGTCGGGCGTCAAAATCGTCTCGCGAACCATCCGGCGCAGCGTTGGCGTGCGTCGGAGGCGGCGTGGACGTAAAGCAGGAAACTGACTCATTGTTTCTTCGGTCCTTCTCACTTCTTTGTGGCGCTCGTTCCAAAAACCTCGATCAATGCGTTCATCAATCCATCAATTGTGTACTTCTCAGCTTCGATTGCTACGTTCAGTCGATAATCACGCGCTGTTTGAGCGGTAATCGGCCCGATAGCTGCGATCGTCACGTTCGTCAGCAAGTCGCGCGCCTCGTCTTCACCCACACCCGACTGCTCAAGCCGCGCAAAGAAGTTTTTAACTGTGGATGAAGAGGTGAATGTAACCGCATCGATCTGCTGGTCGCGCAGCATTTGCACCACGTCAACATCGGCCTCGCCCAGCACCGTGCGATACGCAACCACGTTATCCACGGTTGCGCCTTTCGCTTCAAGACCATCAGCCAACGCCTCACGCGCAATGTCGGCGCGTGGCAGCAGCACACGTTGCCCATCAACGTCGCCGATCTGCGCGATCACGGCCTCTGCTACAAACTCGCTCGGCACAAACGACGGCTGGATACCCGCGCGCTCAAGCTCAGCCGCAGTCGCCGGACCAATCGCCGCAATCTTGCGTCCTGCCAGCCGCGCTACGTCGATCTCAAACTCGCGCATTCGCTCCAGAGCAAAGCGCACGCCATTAACGCTGGTGAAGATAACCCAGTCGTAGAACTCAATCGTGGACAGCGCTTTATCCAGCGGCTCCCAACTGTGTGGCGGCGCGAATGCAATCACCGGGTACTCGATAGGCTCCGCGCCTACCGAACGAAGCTGCTCACTCAAGGCGCTGGCTTGCTCACGTGCTCGCGTCACCACGATGCGCTTGCCAATCAGCGGTCCTGACTCGTTTGTTCGAGCCTGGGTGACGAGATCGCCAAGTTTTTCGCGCAGCCGCACCACTTCCCCGACAACAGTGATCGCGGGTGGCTTTAGCTTGGCTTGCTCTATATCGGCGGCAATCGTGCGCAGCGTGCCGGTAACAACCTCTTGCTCCGGCTTCGTTCCCCAGCGAATAACGGCGACCGGAGTTTCAGCCGAACGTCCATTAGCAATCAGCTTTTCGGCGATCTCAGGCAGGTTACCGACGCCCATGTAAAACACTAGGGTGTCAATTGCCGTGGCCAGCGTGCTCCAATTGATCGCAGTCTCGGGCTTGGTCGGGTCCTCGTGGCCGGTGATAAACGCGACCGACGACGCGACCTCGCGATGGGTTACGGGAATGCCGGCGTAGGCAGGTGCGGCAACGCCCGACGAAATACCCGGCACAACTTCCCATGCAATACCAACGGCTTGCAGTACCTCGGCCTCTTCGCCACCACGTCCGAAAATGTACGGATCGCCGCCTTTGAGTCGGACCACACGTTTGGCGCGGCCATGCTCGACCAGCAGCCCATTGATCTCGTCTTGTGTCAGCGTATGTTGCTTGGCCTGCTTACCAACGTAGATGCGTTCGGCATCGGCGTGACAATAGTTGAGCAGTTCTTCGTTGGCAAGATAGTCGTAGATCACAACGTCGGCCTGTTGTAGCCGCTGCATACCTTTGACGGTTATCAGCCCTGGATCGCCGGGTCCCGCGCCAATCAATGAAACAAATCCACCACTCATCGATATGATCCTTCGTCCAACCGCAGCATCATTACCTCTTGCGGTCTAAAGCCAACAGCTTCGTACAGCGCGCGGCCCTGCTCGCTTGTTCGCAGCTCCAACCGCTGCAATCCTTGCTCACGGCCATACGCGATCGCCGCTTCCATCAATGCTCGTCCAACTCCACGACGTCGGTGTTCCGGTGCGACGTACACGCTGGTGACGTAGCCACGGCGAGCCTCGCTAGTTGGACGGGGCGGATGGTGATGCAGTAACAACATCGTCATGCCAATCGGCGTGACGCCTTGCTCCGCGATCCATCCAACTGCTCGGCCACTTTCCAGTGCTTCGTACCAATACACAAACATCGCCTCTCGGAACGCAGCGGTCGCCGACTCCTCGGGACGCATCTCTTCCCACATCGTCTGACGCATCCGCGCGATGATATAGGCATCGTCGAGCGAAACACGCCTGATCACGCCGTCTCCTGTGGCGCTTCGATTGCCGCAACCACACGGCTCAATCGTTGGAGAATGCTGTCGCCGCCGTCTTCCAGCAGCATTTCCGCCAGCGCAATCCCCAGCGCTTCCGCATCCGCCATCGGAGCACGATGCTCGCCAGCTACCATTTGTGAACCGTCCGGCAGCCCGATCATGCCGCGCAGCCGCAGCATATTGTTTTCAAGTGTCGCGTGCGCCGCGATTGGCACCTGACACCCACCTTCCAGCCGCCGTAAAAACGCGCGCTCTGCTCGCACTGCTGTTGCTGTATTGGCATCGTTAAGACTGTGGAGCAGCGCCTGCACCTCGGTATCGTCGGCGCGACATTCAATCGCCAAGGCTCCCTGCGCAACCATCGGTACGAAGGTATCGGTATCGAAAACTTCGGTGACAGCGCCGCCAAGATCAAGCCGTTGCAGACCCGCCGCCGCAAGAATAATCGCGTCGTACTCTTCGCTTTGGGCTTTGCGCAGCCGCGTATCGACATTGCCGCGCAGATCGATGACTTCGACATCTGGCCGAAGGTGCCGCAGCTGGCACGCGCGACGCAGGCTCGATGTGCCAATACGAGAGCCAATTGGTAGCTCGTGCAACCGCAAGCCATGTCGCGAAATCAGCACATCGCGTGGATCGGCCCGACGGGGAAACGCGCCCAATGTTAGCTCCGATGGCAGTACCGACGGTAAGTCCTTGCACGAGTGAACCGCGAGATCGGCGGTGCCGTCCAGCAGCGCCTGCTCGATCTCCTTGACAAACAAACCCTTGTCGCCAATCTTCGAGAGCGCGCGATCAAGCACGAGATCGCCTTTGGTTTGGATGATGCGCAGCTCGACCTCAATGCCCGGATGCGCCGTTCGCAGCATTGCCGCAACCATCTCCGATTGCGCTAAAGCTAATTTGCTGCCGCGCGTAGCCAAAATCAGATTA
>JASKZZ010000294.1 GCA_030147335.1 Herpetosiphonaceae bacterium
CGAGTGGACACAAACAATCGAGCGGATGGAGTTGCTGCGTCCGGGTGATGACACTGGTGTGGGCGCGCGGTATCGTACGTTTGAGCGGCAGGGAATGCAAGCTAATCGAGCGCCCGGTCAGCCAATTACTGCTGGACTACCTGTAGTGACTGTCTGTGAAGTTCGTGAACTTTGCCCATGCTACCGGCTGGTATGGCATGCACGCACAGAGCAAAAACCGACGATGTCGGCAGAGCTTTCGATTGATCTCAGTAGCAATGAACAAGGTGGTACCAGACTCGTCCAGCGAATAGCGCTGCATACGTCAAAGCCATACGATATGCTCAATAAGCTACGTAACCCTACCGATCCTGTGGTGTGGAAAGCGCAGCTACGAGCACAATGGCGAGCGGGTTTACGGAATATCAAGGATGTTATAGAGGCCGAAGCGCTTCAACGTCAGCGTCAGACCGAGGCTGCCACGGAACATTCCGAGTTGCAATCTCACGAGCGTTACGCCTAGTCCTAGTAGACATTTGACTCATACCACTCGTTGCGGCGCTCGTTTAACGACGAGCGTCCTTTGTTTTTCCAAAAAATTTATCCGAGTAACGCTGAGCCACGGCGGATGCACACCCTCTTTCTGTCAAGATGATCAGTAATATGGTGTTTACGATGGTATATCGTACTTATTACGCGTTGATTATTTTATATACGAGTGGTCATAGTATATTTCAGCCCAATAGTTTATGGTTTTTTACCTTGACATTGATTTAAAACTAGCTAGAATACGCCATATCAATCCAAGTTTGATTGATGTTTCAAACATCCGAGATGATGTTCATGGGGTTCACTATTTATGACCGCACGCTCAGGTACGTACCTGTTCATGCCAATTCTATATTCTGCATTCCACTCTTCGCCCCACCCTGGCATCAAGCAGTCTCATCGTATCCTGCCCCCCACGCACGCGTTGTATCCGAATATCGGTGCAATCAAACGTTTAGCTCACCCCACTTGCCGCAGCTCGGCTAAGCGGGTTACGTCGCTACACGGTTCTTCGGTACGGCCAACCCATGTTGTGCCCGCGCCGAACTGTGATTGGGAACGCGCCTCATAAACGAGGCAACCGTTAGGAAGCGCGGCGCTATGTTGCGTCACGCCGGTACGTATGGTGTTTCACTGTCGTTGTTGGCTATCACCCCTGATTGTTGATAGTTGATAACAAAGCTTATTAGCTGCCCATGTTGGCGAAAGTATCCATGATGATGAATCGTAAAGTAGCGCTGTTGACGGCAATTTGTGCAGTTGCCGCGATCATAACCACTGTTCTCCTGTCCCGCGCAAGTATGGCTGCCAGCACCGGCTATTTCGTTAGCCCAACCGGAAACGATACGCAAAACGGCCTTTCGGCAGGCGCGGCGTTCCGCACAATCCAGAAGGCGGTTGACCTGGCACAGCCGGGCGACGTTATCAATCTGGCTCCTGGTACATACGCGCAGGACGTTATCTCCAAGCGCAATGGCTCGTCCTCGGCACGCATCACCATTACCGGCCCATCAAACGCAGTTGTTAAGGGCGGTGGTCGAGCACGTGTAATTGAAATCAACCACGACAACATTACACTTAACGGCTTCACGATCGATGGACAGTTCGGCGATGCCAATAGCCCGTCGGGATACCGTGATAAGCTGCTGTACGTTTTGGGCAAGCAGCCGCTGGACGGCGTATCTGGATTGCGTGTTACCGGCATGACGCTCAAGAACGCTGGTGGCGAGTGCATGCGACTGCGCTACTTCGCTAAGCAGAACGAAGTATCCGGCTCGTGGATTGGCCCTTGTGGCGTGCATGACTTCCGCTTCAACGGTGGCTCAAAGAACGGTGAAGGCATTTATATCGGCACCGCACCAGAGCAGCGCGCCGATGGTAAGAACCCGACCACTGACCCGGATTTGTCGAACAACAACCGCATTCACAGCAATGTCATCAACACACAGGGCAACGAGTGCGTGGATGTCAAGGAAGCCGCTACCGGCAACATCATTGAGAACAATAACTGCACCGGTCAGAAGGACCCTGAGTCAGGCGGTTTGGACTCACGCGGCAACGGCAACATTTTCCGCAACAACAATGTGTACGGCAATGTCGGCGCGGGCGTGCGATTGGGTGGTGATACATCTGCTGATGGTCTGAAGAACCTCGTGTATAACAACACGATCAACGACAACAAGGCCGGTGGTATCAAGTTCCAGCGCACACCACAAACCCAGATCTGCGGTAACTCGATGAGCAACAATGTCGGTGGCAACGCGGTTGGCACGTACGGCTCGGATTATGTTCCTACAACGGCATGTTCCGGCACAACAACAGTGCCTGCTCCTACAGCAACACCAGTGCCTTCGGCCTCGCCGTCTTCAGCGCCAAGCCCGTCGGCAGCGCCTGCTCCGTCCGCTCCTTCCAACACGACACCTGTTGCCGGTGAGCTTGCGGTCACCCGCGTCCTGGCAAGCGGCCACGACGGCAACGTTCCGCAGAATACGGTAGACAACAACCTAAGCACGCGGTGGTCGGCACAAGGCGACTACCAGTGGATTTGGTACGACTTCGGCCAGCAGCACAACGTGCAGTCAGTCTTGATCGCTTTCCACCGTGGCAACGAACGCGTCACTAGCTTCGACATCGAGGTTTCCGATGATGCGACAACATGGAAGCGCGTGTACAGCGGACGCAGCAATGGTGCGACTCTCGACCGTGAAACGTTCGACATTCCTGATACGAACGCACGCTACGTCAGCATTGTCGGTCATGGCAACACCGTAAACAACTGGAACAGCTTGACCGAGGTCGATATTGTTGGTGGCGCTGCCCAGGTACAGACTACAGTACCAGCAGCACCAGCACCAGTTGAGCCAGCCCCGTCGGCAGCACCGGCACCGGTTGAAGCAGCACCAGCAGCACCAGCAGCACCAGCACCAGTCGAGCCAGTCCCGTCAGCAGCACCGGCACCGGTTGAGTCAGCACCAGCAGCACCAGCAGCACCAGTCGCTGAAGCTCCTGCCTGCTTTGGCTACGCAGTGGACGGCAACGTGGCCTCGTTTATCGAAGCGGAAACCCACATGGCTCTCAGTGGTCGCTTCGAAGGAGCTGCGGATGGCGGTCGATCAGGCGGCGCGTTCATGACCATTCCCGGGGACGGTATGCGTGAGGATGGTGGTACCTTTGTCAGCTTCAACCTCAACGTGACCAACGGCGGCACGTTCCAGGTCTGGTTGCTGGGTCATGGTAATGACGGCAGCGCCGACAGCTTCTATGTACAGGTCGATAACGGCTCACTCGTCCAGGCGAATGTGGAACAAGATGGTTGGGGCTGGAAGGATGCTGATAGCTCGGTCAACCTGAGCGACGGACAGCACACGCTCAAGATCATGAACCGCGAGGATGGATCAAGTGTCGATAAAATCCTGCTGGTCAAGAGCGACGACTACGAGCCAAACGGTCTTGGCGATGCAGCGCTGACACCCTGCCGCTAGTTCCTCGATACACGGCAACGACTCCTTCCGAAAGGAGGGAGTCGTTTTGTTTTAACAGATGTGATGGCGGAGCTAGCTGAGTGTTGGCCACACTTCGAGCTTGGTTTTGACTCGCTTGATCACTTCGTCGGTGTAGTCGGTTGTGGTCGAGTGACCGCTGAGGTCGGCAGTACGAACGCCGTCGTACACCGCCTCCAGACACGACTCACTTATGGCGCGCGAGGCTAGCGTTGCCGCCTTACTATTAACAAAGTTGAGCAGCGACGCTCCGGCCAGAATCATTGCCAGCGGATTGGCAAGGTTTTTGCCGAACAGCGACGGCGCAGTACCATGCGGCGCTTCCGCCATCACGACACACGGGTTGAGCTGGTCGTCAAACGACATAAGCAGCGACTCAGCGCCCGCGATCGAGCCAAACATTTGCATTACCAGATCCGACAAACAGTCGCCGTCGCGGTTAAGCGCAGGAATCACCAGCGGCTCGTCGCCAGCCGTCAGCAGCAGCGCGTAGGTCGCGTCGATCAGCTGCGGCGAGTAGCGAACATTTGGATGGCGCTCGTGGGCGGCGTCCATCTCTTCTTTGAGCATTCCTTCATAGATCGGACTGACGGTGTATTTTGGTCCGCCGAAGACCTTGCCGCCAACCCGCTGGGCATATTGAAAAGCATACTCAGCTACCATGCGACAGGTGCGACGACTAATTTTCTCGGTACGATACGCCCATTCGTCAAGTCCCTCGCCCTCGCGCCATTCTTTTGCGCCATAGGCATCGTCAACTGCCATACGCACAACCGAGATCGGCGCAAATACGCCACCGACCGGACGAATGCCGGGGATGCGGCGTCCGGTTCGTAAAATCACGGTGCCGTCAATTGCTTTTCGCACAATCGCGTTCGGGCTGCCGACATCGTTTTTGGTTTCAGGCGTAATCGTCGCTGCTTTCAAACCTAGACCGCTGGCCTTCATTGCTGTTGCTGCCTCATGCACGACACCGTTATTGGTTTCGCGCCGTTTTTCGAGGCTGAGATCGAAGCGTTGGAAGTTGACCTCGACCTTGGTTACTGCCGGGTCGAGTACTCGCAGCGCCTCCTCCAGCAGCTCCTGTCCTGTCTGGTCGCCTTCAAGCACCACAATCGTTGGGGTGGTCATCTATACGCTCCTTGCTAATAATTGATACGGCTCCGCATTGTAGCATAGGGTATTGAGCAAGCCTGAAAAACTCCCTTTAGCGAGATTTTACTGCTGTACCTGCGACACTACATGTCGCACGCGAAAGGTTTTGATCTCGAATGGCCGTATATGGAAGCTCAGCGTATTGCGACCAATCGTTACATCGCCGATGCGTTCTTCCAGCAGGTTACATTCTTCTGCCGACGAAATCGTATGGGCAAAGGTTATGGTCACAGGCCCACGCTGATTGTGCGCTTCATAAAGCCGCACGATCAAACCATCATCGTTCTCGCTGGTCTTGATTGTATCCAAAATGACGTGGTCGGCGGAGCATCGTGCAAATGAGAAGCCATGGTGCGGATTTGGAGCGGTACGAGCCGGATCGCGATGTTCGGCGTCAAGCCAGCCGATAAGCGGTGCATTGAACTCAGCGGCACGACGAACAACTTGACCTTCACGCCAATCGCCACCATGCGGCAACAAGGCGTAGGTAAACAAATGCTTGCCCTGGTCGGCGTTGGGGTCGGGATATACCCCGGATGTGAGCAGCGTCAGGCGGAGAACATTATCGTGAACATCGTGGCCGTACTTGCTGTCGTTGAGCAGCGCTACGCCATAGTCGCCTTCAGACAGATCAACCCAACGATGAGCGCACGTTTCGAAGCGTGCAATATCCCACGACGTATTGCGGTGCGTTGGTCGTTGAACCGAGCCAAACTGGATTTCATGCGTGGCGAATGTGGTGTTGATGTCTAGCGGAAACGCCGCTTTGAGCAGCATCTGATGCTGATGCCAGTCAATTTCGGTCTCAAAGTCGATGCGCGGGAGATCGCTGTAGATCAAGATGCGCTGCGTGATGCGCGAGCTGAGAAATGAGCGAGTAATCTCGACTCCGCCACGGATTGGCCCAGTTGCCACGACCTCGATCCGCTCCAACGCTTGGATCGGATACGGCTTTTCTTCGTAATAAATATCAATGTCCCAGGCGTCGAAGTTGAGCGGCCTGTCTTCAAAGGCAATCAGCTGATTGGCGCGCGAATCAGGAGTGATAACTTCCCGACCGAAGCGCTTGTCGTGGAGCGAACTGATTTCGCCGTTGTGATCAAGCTCAATCCGAAAGAACTGGTTTTCCAGCAAGGTCGTGCTGATGCTGATGCCAGAGGTGGGCGTCGTCAGCTGAGTTTGTGTCAGGTCGATCATGCCATAGCTGGGAACGGTGTAGCCTGAAACAAGCCACAGCTGCTTCCCATTCTCGTCATGGCTAATCAGTTGGCGCTGCTGGTCAATTGCTGCAATGCCGATATGCCAATCTTCGTCTACCTCCTGTTCCGAAACAATGAGTGGATCGGTGCGCTCCCATCCGAGCGTGTTAACGATAGCAAGGCCGGAATGTTCGCCAAT
>JASKZZ010000334.1 GCA_030147335.1 Herpetosiphonaceae bacterium
TTCGCGCAGCAAGGCATAATCAAGCAGCAAATCATCAAGATCAGTAACAACTTGGTGTGGCCGCAGCACACGATTAAGCAGCCGATTGGTTAGCGCATTTTCTTCGATCTCGAACGGCAGCCAGCGTTGAATAGATGCAGCGCCGCGCTCTTGCAGCAGCGCAAGCGAGCCAAGCCGCGTTCCCATCCGGCCAAAGATTGCCTCAGAATAATGACCGCCGCTGGAAAGCAAGCAAGCAGTTGTCGTCGAGTCGACCGTGATCGCCAGCACATTACGATTGAAACGCTGCGCAAGGAAGCGTACCATCAACCCCTGGTCCTCGACTACGCTGCCAAGGCGTTGGCTGCGCAGCATCCGCAGCCGCTCAGCGCCAGGAAACGATGCAACTCGTCGCTCTGCATAATATCGTCGCAGCAATGCTCGTGTCGGCTCGATGCGCGGTTGTCCGGGCAGCGGCAAGACATTTTCCGTCACCTCAACTGTGACTCCATCGCCGAGCTGCTGGCGCACTTGCTCGGATGCTGCACTATTTCCCGCGAACACAACTAAGGGTGGCTTTGCGCTGTGCCGCACGAGCATTTTAATAATATGTGCTAGCCGTTGGTTAACGGAAACGTTACCACCTTCCAATCCACCCGCGACCAAAAACACATCTGGCTTGGCCTGTGTCAGCGCCGCAATCCGCTGCCCAAGCTGCGTCCCACCCTCGTCCAGCGCTATCGTTTGCAGCACTGTCGTGTATGAGCTGTGTGCAGCGTGCATTGCGCTGCGTACCGAAGCATGTCGCGCTACACCGGCAACAACGACCGATAATGTACCCGCAGCGCTGGTTGTTGTCACAACGCCATCAACGCCATCGCCGGTTTCTGTTTGGGGATAGATCAGATCGTCGCCACGCAGCAGCTGTCGAGTAGTCGTTTCTTCGATCTGCCGCAGCGCAGCCAAGATTGCGCGCGTTGGATCGTTGTCGGGTGGGCCGAATGTGCTGGTACTGGAGGCGCGAGCCACAAGTCGGTAGCTTTCATCCACCACATCGACAAGTGTGACAATCGTGGTATCGAGGCCAATCTCGGCCACCAGGAGCGCACCGTGCTCGGGAATAGGTGTTTCAGGTTCCACAGGAGCTCCCTCTAAAACAACGCGCCGAGTTGGGTTATCCAATCAGCTATTGCTTGAAGTTGTGCGACAAGCGCAGAAAGGTAGGTAGTTACCGCTGCCGACAAAAAAACGCCAAATGTTGCTAACACTAGGCTGCGTCCTAGGCCACGCACCGCTCGCATCAGACCACTCGCCCGCTCTGCTCGTTGACGATACGTAAACGAAAGCAGCGTGATGCACACAGCGGCGATCAACACAACTGTACCTGCAACCGCCGCCACGTCTGTTACTTGCAGCCGACGCAGCGCAATCGTATCCAGAAGCTGCGGCACAAGCGTACCGCGAGCAGCTCCAACAAGTGCAATTGCCGCTCCTACACCAAATAGCACAGCAAGTGGAATATTTGCCCAGCTTGACGCTCGTTGCCGACCAAAGCGGGTTGCCAGCATCAATGTCAACACCACGCCACTGGCAAGCACAACCACAACCGGCAACGAAAATGGTTCAAAGGCAGCTTGCAAAACCAAGGGTACCAGGGTTTGTCCGACAAGTACCGCTGCGGAATAGCCAAGCGCTACCCCGACCAACAAGTATTGCGCAAGGCGATACACGGGATTGTCGGCAATCGCTCGGCTCAACACCATAAGGCTAAGCAGCGTCGCAACACCACCGCCGATCAGCGCTTCCATAACTACCTCACCCGGTCGTCGCCGTCAATGTGACGTGCGCGCCGTCCGGTGACCACCGCAGGAATACCCCCGGCAACAATTGCCGCTGCGAAGAGCGCTCCGCCAACCGCTGTCGCGTCCATTTGCCGTCCAATCCGCTCGCTGGGAGATCCAATTGCTTGGGCATACATTTCTGCATCACGCAGTCCCGCTAACATTGAAACGTTTGGGGTCGCGGCGTATGGCTGCACTTCCGGCCCAATTTCAGCGGATGTCAGCAGCAGGGTTTGTAGCTCTGGATGCTCACTGCGCACCTGTTCAAACCAGCCTCGCACATCGTTGGCATCATCAGCCATCACAACCAGCAGCGATATGTTGTCCCACGAGCAGCTATCCGACGTCGCGCCGCCACACATGCTAGTCATCGTCACATCGTTGGCACGCAAATCAATGCCGCTTACGTCCTGCGCGAACAACGAGCCAAAAGCCGAGTTAGCAGCGAAGCGGCGCAGCGCTAACGGTCCACCAGCCTTGAAGCCAAGATGGACGTAGCCTAGACCGTACTGGTCATGGAAATTATCTTTGAGCGAGCCAATCTGGATGGTACGCTCAGTCGCAAGCAGCGCGCCCTGCGGATCTGTGCTGACAAATATCAAAGGCACGTCAGTCCGCGTCGCTAACTGCCCAACCACAACCTCTTCAAGTGGCCGCAGATCTCCAAGTCGTTGCGCGTCCCATTCATATGCAAGCACAACCGGACGATTTGACGGCAAACCGGCGATGGTTTGAGCTGCTGTAGCAACCATTGGAGATGTAACCGGCGCAGCCCCGAAGTTCAGGCCAAAACGGCCATTGAGAAGAATTGCCAGCAGCGCGCCAACGATCAGCAGCGCGATTAGTGCCAGCACAATCGTTAACACTGGAGATCGACGGCGCTTCACCACCTGCGGGATAGGTTCCGCCGCTGGTTCGACTATCAGCTGCTGAAGCATGTTTGCTGCAGCCACTCGTTCCGGTGTTCGGACCACTCGCGGTCGCGGCGGCACGTCTTCAACCACGACCGGAGCTGTATTTTCTTCGGTTTCAGGCGTTTCACGCTGGAGCCAATTTGGCGCAACTTCCGGGGCAGGCGCAGCTGGGGGCGGAGCACTTTCATCTCGGAGCCATGCAGGTAAATCCAGGCCACCCAACAGTCCTGATTGACCTGCATCTGCCTTCTCGGTTCCGGTTTGCTCGGGTTCATCAAGCCAGGATGGAAGTGCAGTGCCGGACTGCGCTTGAGCTGATGATTGATCAGGCATACCAGACAACCATGGCGGCAGATCAG
>JASKZZ010000354.1 GCA_030147335.1 Herpetosiphonaceae bacterium
ACAGCTTGATAGCGCTCAAAAATGCGCTGGCTGGATTGTTTGGACCGTTCGGCGGCTGCCTGCCGCGACAGTGCGTTCGCCAGCATCACTGCAATAACTTGAAGCTCGTCGACGGGAACATCTGTGGCTGGACGATGTAAATGAAGCAAGCCCACAGTTGCGCCATCAACATTGACTGGCAAGCTGATAACCGTCGCGTCTGCAAATGATTCGACGAATGGCTGAAATTGCCGCTCTGCGGCGCGATTGGATGCTTGCTCAATCGCCTGCTCAACCATAGGCGTTAGTTCGCCGCAAGAAACGCGCAGTGACTCTGCATATGGTGGATGGTAGGCAATAACACAGGCGGAAGCGCCGCTGCTTGTCAACAAAATTTCGGCAGCTAGGCTCAGCAACTGCTTTGTATTGGAAATATCCATAGTCAGCAGCAGATACAGCTGACGCCACCGCAACATTGTGCTTGACGATTCGAGGGAAACGTCTTCAAGCATTGCAGACACCATAGTTGACTCCACACGTTATGTATTCGCCACTATCGACGACGCTTATCAGTCTTGGTAAAGAGTTTGCAGCTGCTTCACCGATTTCGTACCCGTGACTCTACACGAAGGACGCAATTAGCCAATCAACCCATCTAGTACCGGAGTACTGGTTTAGCTTACGAGGTCGAGCGAACGAAGCCGTGCCTCGTCCGGCTGGCCATTATCGTCCCATCCGTGCGCTGCATAATACAGGGAGAGCAACCGCTCCAGATCCGGCAGCTGGCGCGTTACTCGGCCTTCAACCAGCGGCGTTTGTGACCAACGAGCAGGAAGGGTGTCACGGCCACCGGCGCGCATCATCGCCACACGCTCCAGAGTAACGATCCGCTCGCCAAGCTTGGCTAAGCCCGCCGGAGTCCAAGCAACACCAGTAGCATATGTGGCCAACGCCGCAAGCTCCGTCGGAGTGATGGCATATGCTAATAATCCCCAACGCCGACAAATACCCAATGCGTCGAGTGCGGCAGCGAAGCGCTCGTGCCACAACAGCCGGGCAACATCAGACTCTTCATCGGAGGGGCGTCCAAATTGTGGCAGATGCTCTGGCTGAGTTGGCAGTAACCCCGAAAGTGGCAGCGCCATACGGTAATCGCCAGCCCATGTACTTGTCGCTGAGTGGAGCGCAATAATCGGCAGCGCGCGAGGATCAATTGGCGACAGCGCGCCCCCGTGCGCTTGAGGTGCCCACTTTTCGCTGCCCCAGAAAATCGCCTGCATCTCACCCACTCCAAGGCTAAGCACACCGCCAACACCTTCTTTACGCCCAATCTTTTCAATCAGATCAAGCACAATATCCGCATGACCCCACGGGATCGCGGGAGTGCGATGCAGCCCTTGTTGCTGGCATTCCATCAAAAACGCAATCGCCGCCGCAGTCGCTGAAACATCCAATCCAAGCTGAATACAGCGCTGGTGCATCAACAATACCGCTTCAAGATCGGCAACGCCGCAGCGGACGCCAAAGCCAAGCAGCGCTTCCATATCAGGCCGAGGCAGCGGCGAGCCATCGCGTTGCATGAAATCGGCGTAACAATGCAGGGGACAGTCGCCATGTGCTTCTTGCTTCCCACGCAACGCCAGGGTTGAGCGCGACAACGCCAGCATCCCCAGGAAGGTCGCATCCTGACCATTACGCGCCGTCACTGCACCATGATCGTTGAGCCAGTTGATATAGGCCGCGCTGCCAAAACGCCGCACATCCACTGCCAAGGGAAGCGTGCTACACCGCTGTTCAAGCACGCGTTCCAACTCATGCAAACTTGCGCGGTCTTTGACCAGTCGTGGCTGGCCACCATGCACCACGATAGCTTTGAGTCGCTTCGCGGCCATTACCGCACCAACACCTGCCGGTTCGGCCAGATACTGACCATCAACCACCGGCGTGGCATAGGCAACTCCTGCTTCACCTGCGGGACCGAGCGCCATCACATGTATGCCATTGCCGTACATACGTCGCAACCGTGCAGTGGTAGCGCTCGTATCAAGACCACACAACTCGGGACAAGCAACGACTTCAGCACCCTCCGGCGTGATTACCAGTGTTGACCATTCAGCAGCAATGCCGGCAATAATCAACAGCGATACACCGGCTCGCTGCAATGCATTGCCGAAGCTGCCCTCGGCCCAGCTATATGCCGGAACACCTGTGAGTGGCGATAGCGCAGCGATCACAATGCCTGCCGATCCCGGCACTAATGCACCGTGCAGCATTCCCGGCGCAACAACCAACGGATTTTCGGGCGCGAGAGGCGCTATATCCGGCGGCAGCTCGGCGATCAGTTTGGCTGCCAGCCCACGTCCACCCGCATACAATGTTGTCCAGGTAGAAGGAAGCGCACGCCGCCCCTGTGCCTGGGTATCAAGGCGAACACGCAGCGCCTGTGTTGTATCCTGCATAATAAGGTCGTACCTTTATCAAACCAACGCTCTAAGTAGGCTGTACGTCCATCATATGCATTAAGCTGCAACAGCAGGCTTGTAGCCCGGAAAACTTTGTCTCCAAGGAACATACCATGTACAGATATTGATGACGGCGTTGAGCCAGAAGCAGCGCGGAGAAATTCGTTGTTTATTGCTCAACACATTTTGCGTGGTGAGCTTGTGTATCCCCTGTATTAAGCGTATTTATGGGCGACCCCGCAATGGCGCTGCGGTCTTATTGATCCGTAGCACAGGCGGTAGGGCTAGATTGGCCTTGCGTCCGACACGATACGCTCGTTATAATCGAGGCAAAGGATCATTGCACAGGGAATGCTGTCCTATGCCCAGATCCACTGCCGATAGCCAACCGATTTTAAACAAGGCAGCCAACGTATGAACATACTGATCTTTGGCAGCGACAGCTCAGCCCACGCCATTGCCTGGAAATTAGTCAACAGCTCCTATGTAAAAGAGTTGGTTCTAGCTCCAGGCAATGGCGGCACCAACTTTTTCGCGCCTTCCATTCCGCTAACCCCCGATGACGCAGGCACAGTAGCCACATTTGTTCTCAATGAGAGTATTGATTTTGTGGTAGCAGATGCGCCTTCGATCGCAGCAGGCTTGACAAACGAGCTTCACGCATTGCCGTTACCAGTCGTTGGATCGGACCAACAGTTGTTTGCACTGCACTCTAGCCGAGTCAGCGCTCGTGAGTGGCTCCAGCGTAACGCGCTGCCAATTCCTCGTGGCGCTGTATGCACAACACAGGCGCAAGCAGAAAAGTTTGCCCTCGCGCTTGGATTACCGCTTCAAATCGCCGCCGCGAGTTACGATGGTCCGGTTATCACCTGTACTGATCGAGCCACCGTACCCGAAGCGGTTGGAGAGTGTCTGGCGGCAAGCGGTGCCGAAGGAATTGTTGTTGAAGAAGTGATACCAGGGCCGATGGTGACTGCCTCACTGCTAACAGACGGCGATCACGGCCTACCAGTGCCGGCAACACGAATATACCCCCAAACCACGGGAGCGCATCACCAGTTAAAGTCGGGGACTGTAAGCGATCCATTCGGCGTTCATAGCGCGGCAACTCCTTTATGGAGTAAGCTAGACGGCTTTCTTGAAGCGCAGATCCGACAACCATTGCTGGCAGCGCTGCGTAGTGACGGCAAAGGCGCGCGTGGTTGGATTAGCGCCTACTGTACGGTAAGTCAGCGAGGCCCAGTTGTACAGTCGCTGCGACTTGCACCATCCGGCCTAGAGCTTGCGGCAACATTGCCACGCTTAACAAGCGATCTTCTGCCGCTGCTGATTGGCTGCGCGCGCGGTACGTTAGCAGCAGTTGAACCGCCGCAGTGGAGTGAACAAGCAGTTGTCGGTGTAACGCTCCGGCGCGAAGCTTCCACGGATAGCGCAGGTGATATACCAACTACCGCGTTTGAATCGTTTGAGCCGGGCGTCCTTATATTCCACCATACGACGGCCGCACTGTTACCAAACAACTACGTGCCTCAAAGTGGTCGTTATGGTGGGCGCGCGGCTACAAAAACCGGCGCGGCATGGTCTAGTCTGCTAGGATTTGGCGCTGGTCTCCCACAAATGCCGCAACAAGCACCCGACACAACCGTGGCGATTGTTGTCGCGACCGCACCAACGCTTGCGGCAGCGCGAGAACAAGTGTATTCCAATCTACGCTCCAGTAACGTGCCCAACGCAAGCTACAGCACCGACATCGGCATGCGTGAGCTGTAGCAAGACGGTGAATTAAACAAACAGGCTGGTGGAATTATCCACCAGCCTGTTCTGCGTTTTGCAGCTAATAAAACTTAGCGCTCAACCACACGAACGTATGCAACCGACTTGTTGCCGCTCTGCAGTCCTTCCAATACAATGCCATACAATCCAGCCGGTAGATCAAACACAGCACCAAATCCGGCTTGTCCTTGCTGATTTGCTCGGATCGGCCGTTGCTGTGATACTCGTCCATCTTCACGGCTGACGTAGAAATTGACTTCCTCATCTGGTGTAAAGCCGGTAGCATCCATGATCACGATCGAGCCGACAAGAATACAGCTGCCTGGCTTGAACGTCGCGTTGACTGGAGGCGGAATAACACCGCAGCGATCAGGAGCCGCTTGACCGCTTGATGGAGCAGTGCCTACACCTGGTCGTGCCGTCTCGTTACCAAGCAGACCAAGCAGAACTTGGAATTGAGCCGGCTTGCCGGGATGATACTCGAAGCGAGCACGCTCGAACCACTGTGTCAGCACATTCTCGCCCGAGCTATTTACCTCAGGCATAGGCTCGGACAACGGCAATCCAAACAGTGCCAGTGAGCGTCCATCACCTGTTAGCTGAGCATCACGCAAACCGTTCTTCTTCCAATAGCTCAGGAACGGCTCACAGACACTATGCCCGGTTTCAGCAAAGAACTGACAGCCTGGTGTTGGCTGGCCCTTGCCAAAGGTG
Organism: Herpetosiphonaceae bacterium; assembly: GCA_030147335.1. Taxonomy (GTDB): domain Bacteria; phylum Chloroflexota; class Chloroflexia; order Chloroflexales; family Kallotenuaceae; genus LB3-1. The sequence continues at coordinate 4,929 of JASKZZ010000354.1, forward strand.
AACCAGTTGCGGCCCTGGCGTTGCAGCTGCACATCGCTCAGACGGCCAAGCAGCACATTGTACGGAGCTGGCTTCTCGGGATGATACTCAAAGCGGTTACGCTCGAAGTATTGCACGGAAAAGCTGCCTTCGGCGGTGGTTTCAACAAACTCTTCCGAGATTGGAAAGCCAAAAACCGGCAGGCCGCCATTCTGCTCCCAGAAACGACGGAACTCGCCGCGCAGGGTGTGCTGTGTTTCAGGGAAAAAGGCCACGTTTGGCTGATTCGGATTAGCCACCGGATCAAAGCCAGGAACACGTACCGCCGCGACTGCGCGTCCCGCGTTAATGCGTCCCACGCCATACTCAGGATCCGGGCCTGGCTGTCCGAGGTCGTCGGAGGTTGTTGTGATTAGTGTGCGTAATGCGTTAACATCAAGACCCTGGTTGACCGATAGGAGCAGACCAGCGATACCAGCGACATGGGGCGCGGCTTCCGACGTGCCTGAGGCCGCCAAATACGGCAATCCGAACTGATCGAAGGTGCTCGGGATGTTCCAGCCGGGCGCGCTGACATCAACGTATGACTGAATTTCCGAGAAAAATGCGCGCTGATCATTCTCATCGGTCGCGCCAACCGCGATCACTTCTTCATACGCTGCCGGATATTCAACCGGATTACCCTGGTCGGCAGAGTTACCTGCGGCAGCAACAACCAGAATATTTTTGCCAACCGCATAACGAATTGCGTCAAGGATAATTGGTGATTCCTGGTCGTTGCCAAGGCTCAAGTTGATGACACGTGCGCCGTTGTCGGCTGCCCAGCGAATGCCATCCGCGACCCAGACATCGAAGCCTGACCCTTCCTCATTGAGCACTTTGACCGGCAAAATACGACACTGCCAACACATGCCGGCAATACCCTCGCCGTTATCACCAGTTGCCGCTGCAATACCGGCGGTGTGCGTTCCATGGCCTTCATCGTCACTGGCATCATTATCGTTGTTGACGAAATCGTAGCCAGGCAGTACGCGTCCGGCAAGATCCGGATGTGAAGCGCTTACGCCAGTGTCAACGATTGCAATAATGACGTTGTTGTTGCCGGTGGTAATGTCCCATGCGCCAAAGGCATTGATTTTATTGAGTGCGTACTGAAACGTCGACAGCGGATCGTTCACGGTTCGCAGAGCATAGCGTCGGTAGTTGGGCTGCGCATATGCCACGTCTGCTTCAGCGGAAAGCTGCCGCGCAATAGCTTCAACATCAGCATCCGGCGCAAGCTCAAGCTTATACGTGCGGGGCGCTATCGCCTTGGCGTCGCTGATACGCAAGCCAGCGAAACGCGATTGGAATGCATTTTTATTGACGGTGCGCTGCTTAAGCATCGTCGCACTTGGGCGCATCTGAACCAGCACCTGGCCGGGAACAAATTCTTGGCCTTCAGGTGGACGACGAACAAAATCGGTGTTGATCGTAAGTGATGGAGTTGTTTGTGCCGATGCAGGGACAATAAGCGCTGATGTGAGCAGCGTTAGTGCGATGAGCGGTGCGAACCAACGACGAAGGTACATGAACTTCCTTTGCTGTGTGAAACGCGAACGTCGAGAGCTGGTAATAACTCTAGGGCATGGGGAGTAATGCACAGAGCACATGCGGGGCATCTTTCCAGCTGTATTATAACGTCTCGCATACGGTTCCGCAATGAAAAAACGCCCGTTGCAAGTACCAATTCAACCGCAGCTAGAGTCTTCGTTTTGGACCACGATTTGCGGCTCCACTGGGGGCAGGCAACACGCTTGGCGATGTTTCAGGAGGTGGCGGTGTAATCGTCGCGGTTGGCGCAATCGTTGGCGTTGGGGTAGATGTAGCCGTTGGCGAGGGTGTACGCGTTGGCGTCAGAGTTGGTGGGGGCGTACGCGTTGGCGTCAAAGTTGGCGTAGGCCGAATAACAAGGCCACGCAGATTTGTATTGAGCGCCGCAACCTGATCCGCTGCAAAAAACCACATGCTGCCAATGCCGATTGCGAGTGCCAGCACAGCTGCGGTAGCCAGCACAATCCATTGAGGAAATTCGCGCGGCTCTGGCCGACCGCCCAGATGCGCCAGGGGTTGGATTGGCACATCGACAAAGCCGGTACGCAAATCTCCGATCGCATGCTCAACGTCTAGGCCAAGGTATTTGACGTAGGTTCGCAGCATCTGTTCCGCTGATCCACGCGGCAGCATGCCGAAGCGTCCTTCTTCCATGGCCTGAATGTACCAAAGGCGCAGTTTGGTATCGAGTTCGATCTGGACCAGTGATAGCTTGAGCCGCTGCCGCGCAACACGCAGCCGTTGATCAAGCGGCAGCTCCTCAACATTGCTGGTATGCTCCTCGGCGCTTTGCCGCTCTTGCAGCAATGAGTGTTCGGCGGCCATATCCATAAACAACGGCGAGTCAATATCATCTTTGGCACTACGCGGCTTGACTGGCGCAAATGGCACTGAGGGCCGCATTGACGCGTCAACCGGTGCTATACGCAGCCGACCCTTGAGCCGCGCCAACAATTCGTTTGAACGAAACGGCTT
>JASKZZ010000459.1 GCA_030147335.1 Herpetosiphonaceae bacterium
CTCGACTCGTGACGGCATCACAACCTACCGTGGGCTTAAGCGCCACAAAGACACGTTCCATCTTGTGCGTAAATTACTGTGGGGTGCAGCGCTGCCCGAGCCGCTGCCCGAGCCGATCACACCGATAGACCACGAACGGACTGAAAGAGCGCCTTAAGCTCAGTGTGTATCGCATCAACACTGCCTCAGTAGTATTTTAGCTTTTTATTGACAATTAATTACATTACCAGTATGCTAACTTTACCCTTACCGTAGTGCATATGCTATTCTATGTGGTCGTGAGTTCAACACCTACAACCTCTAGTTGGTGCCCAAGTTTTGTCAACAGCCTGTACCCAAAATAGCTGAATTGCATTGGGTAGGACGAACCGGCCTATCTACACCATAAGTGGACCGCTGGTTCTTGGTCTTCTTGGCAGGATGCGCGTACACTCATCTTTATGATTGGCAGTTGTTGCCAAGAAAGAGGTGAAATAACATGGATCCAATTACATGGTTGATGATGGCCGGCGCTGCCGTTGGTGTTGGTGGTGTATGGTTCAGCTGGAAGCGCCGTCGCGCCGCTAAGTAGCAGCTGGCATGGAGTTATGCGCCGTAAACAAACGGCGCATAATAATCTGTAGCAGTTATTACCAGACAGAAGGGCAAGGAGTTGTTTATGCTGCGCTTATTGCCCACAACAAACACAAATTTTGCTATATCAGGTCTTTTTATAACAGTCCCGCCGTTGTCGCGTGTGCACGTCCTGAACACACTGCCCGTACCGCCGACTATCCATATTTCCTACCCTCAAATATTCTCCCGCAACAAGCACCAACCGACTTATTCCCACAGCATTCATAGTGTTGAACATATCCTTTACGCCTTGTGCTGCCTTAACATGATGCATCAGGTCCGTATAATCCTGTTATACGGAACGATCCTGATACGCTCATCGTTTTATACTACATTCCGAACAAGATAATTGATGTACACAATGCCTGCATTCGCACCGAACACGCGCACAGCTGAGAACATCAGAGGAAGGAGGATTTGGGTGCAACGATTGGGAGCATTGGTAGTAGCACTGCTGCTGGTTCGTTTGTTAGCAGCGTGTAGCTCACTGGGAGTTCCCTCAAAGGACAACGCGGTGAATGCTGCCTCAGAGCCGATCAAGGTTGGAGCGATATTCGATTTGACGGGCGCGACATCAGAGATTGGCAAGCCCTACGCCGATGGCGTGAGAGCCTATATCGATTGGTTCAATTCCAAGGGAGGAGCAAACAAACAGCAGATTCAACTCATCGATAATGACTATGCGTACAAGACCGAAAATGCTCGGCGGCTTTACTCACAGTACGTAAACGCAGAGAAGGTTGTTGCAATTGTTGGTTGGGGAACTGCTGATACGGAGGCGCTGAAGGATAAAATTACACAGGATAAGCTGCCTTTTGTTTCTGCGTCATTGTCTGAAACGCTCACGGATGTGAGCAGCACTCCTTACAACTTTGTAGTTGGCGTTAACTACTCAGACCAAATGCGTATTGTACTGCAGCATATCTTGCAGCTACAGAACAACGCACCTGATATTAAGATCGCATTCTTACATTATGACGGCCCGTTCGGGAAAGCCCCGGAACCGGCGCTGGACCAGATTGCGGCCAAAAGCAAGATGAACGTCCTCAAGGTTGCTATGCCGCGAGGAGCGTCCACGTTGCTTGTCGAGATGCAGCAGGTTAAGGCGTTTGACCCTGATTATGTAATTATCCAGAACACGCCCGGACCAGCCGCTCTTGCACTTCGTGACGGGGAACAAGTAGGAGTTGACACCCAATACGTTATGCTTAATTTTGCTGCCAACGAGAGCTTAGTTCGTCAGGCCGATGAGTTGGCCGAGGGTGTGATTGGGGCCATGCCGTTTGCGCCACCAAACCCAGAGCTTGCATCGGTCAAAACCATCAACGATTACTTGAAGAGCAAGAATCGTGGTTCACTCAGCGATCCGGAAAAAGGGCTGGTTTTTAGCCAGGGTTGGACAATCATGTCGGTGATGGCCGAAGGCATCAAGCGCGCAGCTGCCGGCGGTCAGGTTACGGGCGAAACAATCAAAGCCGAGCTAGAAGGGCTGCAAGATTTCGATACCGGCGGCATCACTGTTCCCCTTACGTTTGGCGTGGACGATCACCAAGGCGCGACTGCGCTGCGGCTGTACCAGGTTCGTGAGGCCAAGTGGACGCCACTGACCGACATGATCGAGGCGCAACCCTGACGTTGGGAGTGAGTGGACAGAATTAAGCTGCAGAAATTGTTGACGCGCCATTCGAGGGCTAACTCGAATGGCGCGTCTGTCATACTAGGAAACCGTGGGAGATGGGCATGCGCGCAACGTACACATCAACACCTCCCCGGAATATCGTTAGACCTTGCCTTCAACCAACGATTTGCCTGTCATCGCCGCCGGCTGTGGTAGTCCAAGCAGATCAAGAACGGTTGGCGCAATATCTGCCAGCTTTCCGCCCGTGTGAAGCGTAATATTGCGTAGCGGCGAGTCATCAGGCAGAATCACCACGCATGGGACCGGATTGGTTGTGTGGGCGGTATGTGGTGCACCAGTAATTGGATCAATCATCTGCTCCACATTGCCGTGATCACAGGTGATTAACATGCCTCCACCTTGCTCAATCACCGCGTCCGCCACCCGTCCCAGGCACTCGTCTACGACCTCGACCGACGTTATGGCTGCCGGTAACACGCCTGTATGTCCAACCATGTCGGGATTGGCATAGTTCATCACGATCACGTCATACCCATCCGATTTGATCGCCTCGATTACCACATCGGTTAGGCCGGGCGCGCTCATCTCAGGCTGGAGATCGTAGGTGGCAATTTTTGGCGATGGCACCAGTTTCCGCTCTTCGCCGGGAAACGGCTCTTCTCGACCGCCGTTAATAAAAAAGGTAACATGAGCGTACTTTTCAGTCTCGCCTGTATGAAACTGCTTGAGACCGGCATCGCTGATGACTTTGGCCAGCGGCTCCTTGACATCCTGGGGTGGGAATGCAACATGAACGGGCAATCCTGCCTCGTATTCTGTCAATGTCACAAAATACAAATTCTGGACTTGTTGCCCACGATCAAAGCCGTCGAAATCTTGCAGCATAAACGCTTTGGTCATCTGGCGCGGACGGTCGGTGCGGAAATTAAAAAAGATAACTCCGTCATTGTCCTGGATTTTGGCGGTCGGCTTGCCGTCGCGCATAACCACGCTCGGCAACACAAATTCGTCGGTTATACCTGCGGCATATGACTGCTCGATTGCTGTAACTGGGTCGGTGATAAGTTCTCCTTTGGCCAATGCCAGCGCTCGATATGCCTTCGCGGTACGATCCCAGCGCTTGTCACGATCCATCGCATAATAACGCCCGGAAACCGTTGCAACCTGCCCAACCTTGAGTTCTTCCATCACCGATGTCAGCTCACGCATAAATGGAATGGCGCTTTGCGGCGGTGTGTCACGCCCATCAAGAAAGACGTGAACAAAAACGCGTTCAACGTTTTGCTGCTTTGCAAAGCGCAGCAGGGCATACAAATGTTCGCTGTAAGCATGAACGCCACCGGGACCGAGTAAGCCCATCAAATGGAGTTGCGAATCTTGAGTGTTGACATGCTGACAAGCTGAAAGCAGCATCTCGTTATTGAACAACGAACGGTCACGAATTGCTTCCGAAATCCTGGTCGAGTCCTGATACACAATAAAGCCCGCGCCGATGTTAAGGTGGCCGACCTCGCTGTTGCCCATCTGACCTTCCGGCAAGCCCACCGCTAGCTCAGACGCATCAACTGTTGTGTAGGGGTAGGTAATGGGCCACGAAGCCATTTTTGGCACTTGCGCCAGCTTAACTGCATTGCCATCAGTACGGTCACTTACACCCCAACCGTCGATCACACAGAGTACAAATGGTCGTAATCGTTGCATCGCGATCCTCCTCACAGCTGCGTTGGGCACGCGGGACTGGCATACAGATTGTACGAGAAGATGTCTCCCGTGCCAAACATGTAGGGACGACGCTCAGCGCCGTCCCTACAACATCGGTCACATATTTTTAGGGAGTTGGTGTTGTCTCAGTATCCGGCGTCGTTGTTTCTTCGGTCTCGGGCGTTATCGTGCCTTCCGCGGGAACAGCACTTGTGACTTCGGGGGTCGCGGTTTCCTCCGGCACCGGCAGCTCAATTGTCGGCACTGCGGGTGGCTGCGGCAGGTCTACCAACACCTCGGCAACGCCAATAAGCGGGACTGGTCCCTGCTCCGGCTGTTGAAGATCGGCCACCGACG
>JASKZZ010000218.1 GCA_030147335.1 Herpetosiphonaceae bacterium
CTTGTCCCATGCTTTGACAACCTCGACATATCGCTCATCCTTGGTAATCAAACCACGGCGGAACTGCTTCTCGATGTTGCGTACGGTATCATCGGCCTCAGCCATGATCCCGACCTTTGCCGCAGGAACTTCAACGTCCGCCGCCGAGAAGGTCATACCGCCAAGCGTCGAGTATTTGAAGCCAAGCGACTTGATTCGGTCGGCCATGGCTGCGGTCTGCTCGGACGCATAAAAGCGCAGTAGCTCCTCGTCGGGCAAGTTGCCGAAGCGAGCGACAATGCTGGCACGACGCTCTTCGGTCAGATGCTCTTGCTGGCTGTAGAAGCGATAACAGTCGGCGATGACCTCGCGCAGACCAGCTTTTGGCACTAGCCGGTTACGGAAGTGCAGCGGCGAACGAAACCCATTCTCGCCCGGCAGCGGCTCATCCGGGAAGCGCAGCGCATTGTTGAATACGATACGGCCAACCGTTGTCTCAACCAGGGTACGCGGCACGCCATCTTCCGCAGCCAACTCTTTGGCAGGTTGAATAATGCCATCTTCTTTACCGACGATGTAATCCTCAATTACTACCCGAATTGGTGCCTGGATGTGAATGTGGCCGTTGGTATGCGCCAGCAACGCTTCCTCCACGCTGGAGAAAATCTTGCCGACACCATACGCGCCATTCTCTTCGTCACGGATTTGCGTCAGGTAGAAGCAGCCAAGCACAATGTCTTGCGCCGGTGTGACGATTGGATCACCGTGGGCGGGCGAAAGCAAGTTGTACTTCGCCAGCATACGTGTTCGTGCTTCTTCTTGAGCCTTACGCGACAACGGCACATGGACCGCCATCTGGTCACCGTCGAAGTCGGCGTTGAACGCGGTACATACCAGCGGATGCAGCTGGATTGCCGAGCCTTCGATCAGCTTGGCCTCGAACGCCTGAATCGACAAACGGTGCAGCGACGGCGCGCGGTTGAGCAGGACGAGATAATCCTTGATCACCTCTTCCAACGCGTCCCACACCTCTGGCTTGATCCGTTCGACGAAACGCTTTGCCGCCTTGATGTTGTGGGCGTGGCCCTTCTCAACCAGTCGTCGCATGACAAACGGCTTGAACAGCTCCAACGCCATCTTTTTCGGCAAACCACACTGATGCAGCTGTAGCGTCGGACCGACCACGATCACCGAACGGCCTGAATAGTCAACACGCTTGCCGAGCAAGTTCTGGCGGAAGCGACCCTGCTTACCCTTGAGCATATCGCTCAAGCTCTTGAGCCGGTGCTTACCCTTGCCTGAAACTGCGCGGCCTCGGCGACCATTGTCGATCAACGCATCGACGGCCTCCTGAAGCATACGCTTCTCGTTACGGACGATAATCTCAGGCGCATTCAGCTCCATCAATCGCTTCAAACGATTGTTGCGGTTGATCACACGACGATACAGATCGTTAAGATCGCTCGTTGCAAAGCGACCACCGTCGAGCTGCACCATCGGGCGCAGGTCGGGAGGAATAACCGGAAGCGCGGTCAAGATCATCCACTCGGGCTTGTTACCGCTCTTGCGGAAGGCCTCAACGACACGCAAACGCTTGGTCGCCTTTTTGCGCTTCTGACTGGTTGCGGCCGAAATCTGCATTTCCTCTTGCAGCTGAGCGGCCAGTGCATCAAGATCAACGCGAGCCACGAGATTTCGCACAGCGCCCGCGCCCATCTCAGCTGTAAAAGCGCCGAGAGCAAGCTCACGCAGCGTGCGATACTCAGACTCGGAGATGATTCGCAGGATTTTGATCTCGTCGAGCTGATCCAGCTTGGACTTTTCTTCTTTGCCAAGCGCGTCAAGCTCTTTCTGGGCCTCGTCCGAAAGCTTAGTCTGCGCCTGCTCCGCAACATGAGCACGCTGATCACGCGCAGCGCCAGTTAGCGCTTCAGCATCTTCAACCTCTTTGTCGCGGCGCTCCTTCAGTCGATCACGCTCAGCCTCAGCGGTCTCATCCAGCTTATTGGTGTGATACGCCGAGATCGGCTCGCCTTTTTCGGCAATCGTCACGCCACGAAACTCAAAGTCCTGCGGAGCCGCGCGTCCAATCAACTCGTCCAGCTCGTCGCGCAGTTCTTGCTCCTCGTCGTCCAGCTCAGAAAGAACATCGGCATAGCGCTGCTTGATCTCACGCTGCGTTGATGCCAGCGCCTGATCCATCTGCGCCAACTCCTGCGTCACAAGAGTTGCGGAGTCTTCACCGCGTCCACGCGCTTGACCTTCAAGCTCAGCACGGCGAACTGTGAAATCAGCTTCAATCCGTTCGCGGATCTGCTCCAGCGCAACTTCATCTACATCTGTGATGATATACGAGGCGAAATACAACACTCGCTCAAGGTTGCGCGGCGAAATATCGAGCAACAGACCGAGGCGGCTCGGCGTACCCTTAACGAACCAGATATGCGACACCGGCGAGGCCAGGGCAATATGACCCATTCGCTCACGACGGACCTTGGAGCGTGTAACTTCAACACCGCACTTATCGCAAACGACGCCCTTGTACCGCACGCGCTTGTACTTGCCGCAATAGCACTCCCAATCCTTCTGTGGACCGAAAATCTTCTCGCAGAAAAGACCGTCGCGCTCCGGCTTGAGCGTACGATAGTTGATTGTTTCGGGCTTTGTAACCTCGCCACGCGACCAGCCCAGCACCTCTTCCGGCGAGGCAAGGCTGATACGAATGGCGTTAAAATCATTAATCTCAGGCATTTATATCTCCAGCCGTCAGCTATCAGCTACCAGCTATCAGCACGCCAACTCCTAAAGCTGACTGCTGACGGCTGATAGCTGTTGGCTTTATTAGAACTCGCCCTTTTCCATGCCCGACAGATTGATGCCGTCCAGCGCCGACAAATCGTCGCCAGCGTCCTCGGTCAACTCCATCGGCGTCTCGTCTTCCGACAAAACCTCGACTGACAGACCAAGCGCTTGCAGCTCCTTGATCAGCACCTTGAACGACTCCGGCACGCCCGCCTCTTGAATCTGCTCACCCTTAACGATCGCCTCATAGGTCTTGACACGACCGTTGACGTCGTCCGATTTGACGGTCAGCATTTCTTGAAGGATATACGCCGCGCCGTATGCTTCCAGCGCCCACACTTCCATCTCACCAAAGCGCTGTCCACCGAATTGAGCCTTACCACCTAACGGCTGCTGGGTTACCAACGAGTATGGACCAGTCGAGCGCGCATGAATTTTGTCTTTGACCAAGTGCGCAAGCTTCAACATATAGATGTAGCCAACGGTGACTGGATTATCGAACGACTCGCCAGTACGACCATCGTACAGCGTAATCTTGCCATCACTCGGCAGTTCCGCCTGTGCCAACGCTTCCTGAATTTGCTCTTCACGCGCGCCGTCAAAGACCGGCGTAGCAACGCGATAACCCAGAATCGCTGCTGCCCAACCAAGATGCGTTTCCAGAATCTGGCCGATGTTCATACGCGACGGCACGCCAATCGGATTTAGAATAATGTCAACCGGACGTCCGTTGGGCATAAACGGCATATCCTGCACCGGCAGGATGCGTGAAACCACACCCTTGTTACCATGCCGACCAGCCATCTTATCGCCTGCGCTGATCTTGCGCTTTTGAGCGATCAGCACACGCACCATCTTGTTGACGCCTACCGGCAAGTCCGGCGAGTCTTCGCGCGTGAACACCTTGACGTCGATGACCTTGCCACGAACGCCATGCGGCACGCGGAGTGACGTGTCCTTGACCTCGCGCGCCTTTTCACCAAAGATCGCACGGAGCAACCGCTCTTCCGCCGTCAGGTCAGTCTCACCCTTTGGCGTAATCTTGCCGACCAGAATATCATTCGGGTTGACGTCGGCGCCGACATAGATGATACCGTTCTCATCCAGGTTCCGCAGGCTATCCTGACCGACGTTAGGAATATCCCGCGTGATTTCTTCATCGCCCAGCTTAGTCTGCCGCGCTTCAACCTCGTACTTCTCAATATGGATCGAAGTAAAGATGTCCTCACGAACGAGCCGCTCCGACACCAGGATCGCGTCTTCGTAGTTACCACCTTCCCACGGCATGAACGCCACCAGAACGTTCTGTCCTAGTGCAAGCTCGCCGTTATCGGTCGATGACGAGTCGGCAATAACCTGATTTTTGGTAACACGCTCACCGACCAGCACCGCAGGCCGCTGATTAATACACGTGTCCTGGTTCGAGCGCATGAACTTGATCAGTGGATACGTTCGCTCCTGGCCGTCATTTTCGCGGATTGCGATTTGACGAGCATCGGCGCGCAGCACCACACCGTCATTCTTGGCAATCACCACCTGGCCCGAGTCACGAGCGGCCTGGTACTCCATGCCGGTACCGACGATTGGCGCATCAGGACGCAGCAGGGGAACTGCTTGACGCTGCATGTTAGCGCCCATTAGCGCGCGGTTCGCATCGTCGTGCTCCAAGAATGGAATCAACGCCGTCGAAACCGACACAACCTGCTTGGGCGATACGTCCATGTAATCGAAACGCTCCGACGGCTCTTCAACAAACTCCTCGCCATAACGGCCCTGGACCTTACCAGTCAAGAAGCGGTTGAACTCGTCCAGCGGCGCGTTCGCCTGCGCTACCAGGAACTTATCTTCCTCGTCTGCCGGCAAATAATCAGTCTCGTCGGTAACGATTGGACGAATCTTGATTGTTTTGAGTGGTAGATCGGCAATGCGCTCTGCGATAGCACGCGTAATCTCCGAGCCTTCCTCGCCAATCGTCTCGCCAGTCTTGGGATCGGCGATGTCTTCGCGTAGCATCTGACCACGTAACAGGCCAATTGCGATATGTCGAGCCAGCTCGCGATCAACGCGTGTTCCACGGGCTGCTAGCAAATCACCGGTACGAAGGTCACGCACGTCATTGACGAGCAACGTTTTTTCAACCCAAAGCGGCGTGTTATCGACCTCGCGGTACACCTTGCGATATGGCGTTTCCAAAAAGCCCATCTCATTGATGCGCGCAAATGTAGACATCGCGCCGATCAAACCAATGTTTGGACCTTCCGGCGTTTCCACCGGACAGATACGACCATAGTGCGAGTGATGCACGTCGCGCACCTCGAAGCCCGCACGATCACGGCTAAGACCACCGGGGCCGAGTGCCGAGATACGTCGCTTGTGGGCCAGCTCCGCGAGAGGATTGACCTGATCCATGAACTGCGACAGCTGCGAGCCGCCGAAGAACTCACGGATTGATGCAACTACGGGCCGAATGTTGACCAAGCCATTAGGAGTTGCGCTTTCGGGATCTTGCAGCGACATACGCTCCTTGATCACGCGCTCCATGCGCAGCAAGCCAACCCGAAACTGTGCCTGGATCAACTCGCCTACGGTACGCACGCGACGGTTGCCCAGGTGGTCAATGTCGTCGGGATCGCCAATACCGTTGTTAAGATCGATGATGCGCTCAACAATCTTGTACAAATCCTGTGGAGTCAGGACGCGCTCGGTCAATGCCGGCGTCTCGCCGCCACGGTCACGACGACCCTTTTCCCACAGGTTGCGGTTCAACTTATACCGACCGACTCGCGCGAGATCGTAGCGCCGCGCATTGAACAGCAGCGAGTCGAGCAACGTTCGAGCATTATCCAATGTTGGCGGGTCGCCTGGTCGGAGGCGCTTGTACAGCTCAATCATTGCTTCTTTGGCGTGACGCGTGCCGTCCTTATCAAGAGTCGAGGCAATATAGCGATGGTCAGGATTGACATCGACATGCTCGAATAACGCCAGCACTTCCTCGTCCAGACCGGACTCATCCAACGGCTTGTCAGAGAAAAGGCCGATCACCGCGCGCAGCAAAATTGTGACAGGCAGCTTACGCTTGCGGTCGACCTTCACCGAAACGATGTCGCGCTTAGAAGTTTCAAACTCAAGCCAGGCGCCACGGTTCGGGATCAACTTGGCTGTGTGAAGCGCACGACCCGTTGTCGGATCATGCTCATCCTTGAAATACACACCGGGCGAACGAATTAATTGCGAAACAACAACACGCTCTGAGCCGTTATTAATAAACGTACCGTTTTCAGTCATGAGCGGGAATTCGCCCATGAAGATTTCGCTTTCTTTGACCTCACCCGTACTCTTAATAAGGAGTCGGGCACGCACCTTGAGTGGCGCGGAATACGTCAGATCACGCTCACGGCACTCGAATTCATCGTAGCGCGGCGGATCGAAGCGATAGTCCAGGAATGAAAGCGCTAAATTCTTGCCGGTAAAATCTTCGATTGGTGAGATCTCATCGAACAGCTCACGCAATCCGAACTCTCGAAACCATTGGAACGAATCAATCTGGGTTTCAATCAGCTTCGGAACTTCAATCGCGTCCTTAATGCGAGCATAGCTGCGTCGCTCGGGACGGCGCGGCATGGCGCCATCCACTGGCTCCTCTCCGACGGCGATCAGCGGCTGCAAGACGACCGTTTCGGTCAATGGTGGCATGGACTGCACTCCTCAGCGCGCCAGGAAACACAAAAAGACCCTTCCATCGGCGGGACGCCTCTGGACCCGGTCAATTTTTGCTTCCTCTCCTAGTAGTTAAAAAGTGCGCCCTACGGCGCGAACGGGACACTATGTACCAACAAACGGAATAAACACAATCTGTTGTACTGAACATCACCTATATCTTGTTTTCGCAAACACGCAAGATAGCACACGCGATGTACTTTGTCAAGACGACGCTGCGGGTGCTGCATTGCTACTGCTCTATAGTGTACCGGAAATTGGCAGAAGTGCAACTATGCTATAATTACTAATCTGTCGTGGGCAGGCGCCCAAGCTGCGTCATATTGTAGCTTAACCATCGCCTGCCTCCTTTTGTGTAAAAATAACAATCATGATCACTGAGCCAAAACCCGTCGCCAAGATCACTGTGGATGTAGTGATTCCTGTCTTGAATGAGCAAAATCAACTTGCTATCAGTGTGGAAGCACTGCGCAGCTTTCTGCTTGAGCATTGCCCATACCGTTGGCGGATTGTTGTCGCCGACAATGCATCAACTGACCGAACACCGGATATTTGCCACGACCTGCGCGAACAATATCCTGGCGAGGTCGATTTTGTACGGTTGGAGCAAAAAGGACGTGGACGGGCATTACGCGTAGCCTGGAGCAAAAGTGTTGCCGACGTTGTTTGTTATATGGACGTGGATCTTTCGACCAATTTGCGCGCACTGCCCCCGATGCTAGCAGCACTGATTCACAGCGATTACGACCTTGCAACAGGCTCACGGCTGATGCATGGCGCGATTGTTACACGCCAATGGAAGCGTGAAATCATTTCGCGGAGCTATAACCTGTTAATTCGGCTGATGTTCTGGCATCGTTTCCGCGACGCGCAGTGCGGATTTAAAGGCGCAACGCGTCAAGCAGTTGAACAACTGGTGCCACAGGTCAAGGATCAAGCCTGGTTTTTCGACACCGAGCTACTGCTCAAAGGTGAACGCCAAGGGTATCGTATTTTTGAACTGCCGGTTGAATGGATCGAAGATTTAGATACACGAGTTAAGATCATCAAGACCGCCTGGGAAGACATCAAAGGACTTGTACGAGTACGACTAGGCGGCTAAATTACGGGTTTGACCGGCTTCACACCAAGCGTATTCGTACCTGTTCGTCAAGCGTCATCATATAACAATGCAAGAAACGAATGCCATAGTCGAAGAACAACAGCGTTTTGGAACCTGGACATCCATAGTGCTGCGGTCGTCTACGCTCGCCTCCGCTAAACCAGGGCAATATATTGCAGTACGTTGTGCCCAGCCCAACAGCTATGATCCACTTGGGCGACAGCCCATCTTTGTGGCGACGACAGATTCTGCACAGGGTACGGCAACCGTGCTGCTCGACACACAGCATTCGGCTTCTTCTTTTCTTACCGGCTTGTCGTCCGGCGCGGTGATCGACGTGCTGGGACCTCTTGGCAAGGGCTGGCAGATCGATGAAGCAGTGCGAACCCTGGCGTTAGTTGGCACAACAGAAAACGCACCGTCGTTATTTTCGCTGGCGCATTTTGCAGTTGAACGTGGGCTAGCAGTTACCGTACTACTCGGCGGACGGAACCGGGATGACGCGCCGCCGCCATTTTTGCTACCAGCCGCCGCCGAATATAACGTTGTCCAAAGCAAAGCATTTGCATCGGCAGCTATCGCGCTGCTTGACGATCAACTATTACGCTGGGCGGATACACTGGCGATTGCCTTACCATACGAATACTGGGCCAAAGTTGCACAGCGCGTTAGCAGCGTGCGAATCAGATGGAGCCGAGGCTTTGCTCAGGTTGCCGTATTGCCGCCGCTTGCATGCTGCGTTGGTGTGTGCGGCGCTTGCACAGTGGAAACGCGGCACAAAGAGCAACTTGCATGTGTTGAAGGTCCCGTATTCGATCTGCGGGATTTGGTACGATAAAGTAAACACGAAGTAGCCCTAAGAACCGAGAACCAAGAAGTACAGCCACTGGTTCTCGGTTCTTGGTTCTCAACAAGGAACAAATATGCGTGTGTTAGTTGTTGCGGCGCATCCTGACGACGAGACAGCGTTCGCAGGTGGCATGATCGCAAAATATGCAGCAGAAGGCCATGACGTTCATGTGCTGTTTACCACGCGTGGTGAAGGTGGTGAGATGGGAGAGCCACCACAAACTACGCGGGAGCAGCTAGGCGCAGTGCGAGAGGCCGAGGCACGAGCAGCAATTGGGGCGTTGGGAGCGCAGCAGGTAAGCTTTTTACCGTTTGTCGATCCGGTCGTGGGGCCGGACGACACGCTGTACCATATCGACGCGACACTTGAACAATTTAGCCGGTCAATTGCTGAGGTTATGGAGCGGTATCAGCCAGATGTGATCTTAACCCACGGCTCCAACGGTGAGTACGGTCATCCGCAACATATTTTCACGCACCAAGCCGTCTTTGCAGCCCTTGATCAGTGTAAGCCGTGGCAGCCGTCGCACGTGCTAACCTGGGGTGGGGCTTATCCTGATCCCGAAAAAGAGCGGCACATCAACCGAAACGACCCGGCTGACATTGTGCTGGATATAACACCGTGGCTATCGCAGAAAATCGCAGCATTTGACGCACACCGTACACAGCATGGACTGTTTTTCCGCAAAAACCCAGGCAAGACAATCGGTGATATACCGGGCCGCAAGGAAAGCTTTCACCAATGGCGTGAATGGCAGCGATCAACCAACGGTGAATAGCAAAGAGTTGTGCATAAGATTGGTCAAATGATAGGCACGGCCCTTGATTTGCTATAAGCTAGTCTTAATATACACTATACCCTCGTGATTTTTAGGAGAGTGAATACTGTGCGCGGATTGTTGGGACGACAAAAAATGCTTGGTGCGCGCCAGGAAGCTCTGCTGGCGCAAGAACGCGAGCTGCTCGGTCGGCTGCGTGAGGCGCTAAGTGGATTTGCCGATACCTTCCCGGCAGACCAGCGCACGCTCGACGAGACGATTGTTCACCTCGACGAGCTGTTTTTGCTGGTCGTGGCGGGCGAGTTCAACTCGGGGAAATCTTCATTTATCAATGCGTTGATCGGCGAAACTGTGCTGCGTGAAGGCGTCACGCCGACCACCGACCGAATCAATATTCTTAAGTACGGGCCGGAGCCTGCGGAGCGATTGCGCGAAGAGTTTGTACTGGAGATTTTGTATCCTGCCGAGGTTTTGCGCGAGATCAATATCGTTGATACGCCAGGTACTAACGCGGTTATCCGCCGTCACGAAGAGCTAACCCGTGATTTCATCCCGCGCTCCGATCTTGTGCTGTTTGTTACTTCTGCCGACCGACCATTTACCGAGTCTGAGCGAGCATTCCTGGAACAAATCAAGGAATGGGGCAAAAAGATCGTTCTGGTCGTCAACAAGGTTGACATTTTACAGCCGCAAGAAGCTGAAACAGTTGTGCAATTTGTGCGAGAGAACGCTCAAGCATTGCTGGGTCGCCAGCCCGAAGTGTTTCCTCTTTCGGCGCGTAAGGCACAAAGCAGCAAGCGTGCAAGTGACGGCGGCAATGGCGCTGACAGTGAATGGCAGGCCAGTCGTTTCGAGGAGATTGAGCGCTATATTACCGATACGCTCGACGAAGATGAGCGGATTCGGCTGAAGCTGATGAACCCGCTGGGCGTTGCGCAATCGATTACGACCAAGTACCGCACGGCCGTCGAGGAGCGGCTGAGGCTGCTGCAAGAAGATGTCGCTACGATTGACCAAATCGACCGGCAAGTTGACCTGTACCGTGAAGATTTGCAAAAAGATTTTGGTCTGCATGTGTCCGACATCGAAAACGTGCTGCACGAGATGGAACTGCGTGGCATTGCATTCTTCGACGATACTGTGCGCCTCGGTCGTATGTTCGATCTCATGAAGACCGACAAAATCCGCGCCGAGTTCGAGGACCGCGTGATCGCAGACACGCCCGCGCAGATCGAACAGCGGGTTCAGCATATCATCGACTGGCTAGTTGACCGACAGTTCCGGCTGTGGCAGGCAGTCACCGATTACCTCAACCGTCGCAAGGTGGCGCGTGACCGCGAGCAGATGCTTGGCGAGATTGGAACATCATTTGACTACAACCGATCAGCGCTGCTAACCTCTGTGGGGCAAACGGTGCGGCAAGTGGTAAACACATACGACCGCGAAGCCGAAGCAGAGGAACTGTCGCGCAGCGTGCAAGGCGCAATGACCGCAACAGCGGTTGTTGAAGTCGGCGCTGTGGGCTTAGGTGGCGTGCTGCTGGCTGTGTTGACTGGCGCAGCAGCCGATTTTACCGGAATCTTGTTTTCACTAGCGATGGCTGGCGCGGGGTTGTATATTATTCCAAATCGACGACGACAGGCTAAAAAGGACTTTCACGAAAAGATCAGCACACTGCGCGACCAACTTACGCGAACAGTGACGCGACAGGTAACGACCGAGCTAGACTCGTCGTCGTCGCGTATTCGCGAGGCGATTGGGCCCTACACTCGCTTTGTACGAGCACAACGCGATCAACTAACCCAGGTTCACGAAGAACTAGTAGCGATTGACGGCGTGCTGGGACGATTGCGGGCAGAGATCAACAACGGGTAACAGTGTTTTAGACAACGTAGATTGGGAGCGTAACATTACGCTCCCAACATGCAATCTGTGACCTCTACAGCTAACTCTTATGACTATGACGTTTCAACCCAACGGTCTGGTTACACTCACCACCGACTTCGGCATAGATGATGCGTATGTCGCGATCATGAAGGGCGTTCTGCTCAGAATCGCGCCGCAAGCCAAGATTATCGACTATACGCACGGGATTAAGCCGGGCAACATTGTCGAAGCTGCGTATCTGCTGCGATCGGGCTACCATTACTTTGCACCTGGCACAATTCATGTAGCTGTCGTTGATCCCGGTGTTGGGAGTAACCGACGCGCAATAGCCCTGCAAACGCCCGAAGCAACATTTATAGGGCCAGACAATGGCGTGTTTTCGCTAATTGTTGAGGATGCGCAGCGCGAATGGCGTGGCCAGGTACACATGATCGAGCTGACCGACCCGCGCTTTTGGCTTCCGGCGGTAAGCGCAACGTTTCATGGCCGTGATATTTTTGCGCCTTCTGCGGCTCATGTGGTAAACGGTGTTCCGTTTGGCGAGCTTGGACGCCCAATTACAGCGTTAACGCCGGCTAACCGGACAACCCCACAGCCGCTTGGCAATCATCAGTTGATGGGACGGATCGTACACATTGACCGTTTCGGCAATTGCATCACCAACATTACCCAGGAGCATTTGCACGAGCACGAGTTGGGGCCGAAACTCATTATCGAGATTATCGACCAGCAGCTGCGGGGCTTGTTCCGTACCTATGTTGATGGTCCGGTTGGTATTCCAATGTGTCTAATCGGCAGCAGCGGTCATCTTGAGCTTGCGGTGCGTAACGGTAATGCCGCGCAATATTTGGGCGTGGATATCGGCGACAAGCTCCGTGTATCGAATGCCGAGCGAAACGGACATCAGCATGACTAAACGGGACCTTCCCCTGCCTGCACGGGTATTGGTCGTCGCGAACTCCCAGAACACGCTTACAATACTTCCAGAGTACCTGGCAGCCAAGGGGCAGACCGTGGCTGTCTCGCAACAGCCAGCTGAGGTGCTGGCACAAATCGGTGAGTGGCTGTGGGACGCGGTAGTGATTGATTTGACACCAGTATCGTTGAGCATTCAGCTGGTACAACAGCTCAAAGAACGTCAGCCTCGTCTCGCCACGATTGTGCTTAGCTCAGATCAGCGTCCAGCGATTATAAAAGCCGGACAAGAAGCCGGAGTCTATAGCTGGCTTGTCGCGCCGTGTCCGGTTGAGCTTGTGCTGGCGGCGGTGGATCAAGCGTATGAACGTCGGCTCCTCCTGCGTCAACAAACCAGCAAGGCGGCTACAACCGGCGGGCTATCGTCAGAGTTGATGCACACGGTTAACAACCAGCTCGCCGGCATTATTGGACTCGTTCAGCTGCATATGAGCGACGCATCGCTGCACCCGGAGATGCGTGCTGACCTCGAAATGGTCTTAAATAGTGCGCGCACAATCGGCGATCTTCTGAAGCCGCTGCGCAACGACTAACCGCAACACAATGCGTGGCCTCGATCACGCTATTCTTTCAACACAGAAACTCCGAGGTTCGATGTATCCCGATCTCAATCAACATCAGCGGAGCGCAGTTATGGCTCCCATCGGGCCGGTGCTAGTACGAGCAGGCGCCGGCAGCGGCAAGACGCGCGTTCTGACACTGCGCATTCGTCACCTGATCATAGAACATCAGGTCGCGTCCTCGTCGATTCTGGCTGTTACGTTTACCAACAAAGCGGCAACTGAGCTTCGCGGGCGGCTGCGGGAGCTACTTGGCACACGCAGTCGGGGCATCACCGCCGGCACCTTTCATAGCGTTGGCCTGCGAATATTGCGTGAGTCCTTAGCAGGTCGACTCAAAGGCTACACCAAAGATTTCTCGATCTATGGCGAGGATGAGCAGCGCCAGCTCGTGCAGACGGCGCTTGAAAAATGGCCAGGCCGTCCACCAATTGTGCTTGAACCCGAGCAAGCGTTGAGCCGAATTTCCCGTCTCAAAAGTTCTTTGCTGACACCGCAGATTGCAAGCCGGGCTGCTGGCGGCGATCCGCAAGCCGCTTACATTGCAGGTCTCTATGATAGTTACCAACGTGGCCTACGCAAGCACAACGCGGTTGACTTCGATGATTGTATTTTGTTGCCCTACCGGCTGCTCAGCGATGATCCCGACCTGCTTGCCGATTATCAGGAGCGCTGGCGGCATGTGCTGGTTGATGAATATCAGGACACTGACCGCGCGCAGCATGGGCTGATCACAATGCTCACAGCGGTCCAGCCTCGATCGTTGTTTGTGGTTGGTGACGCGCAGCAAAGTATTTATGCCTTTCGCAACGCCGATCACACAATTATTACGCAGTTTGGACGTGATTTTCCTGAAGCACATGTGGTTGAGCTTGTTACCAACTATCGCTCACGACAACAAGTTCTTGATGCAGCTCATGCCGTGATTCGCCACGCAACAGCGATCCATGTGCTGCCGCTACAAGCCGCGCAAGGCTCGGGCATGCCGGGAACTGTGATCAAGATGCAGGAATTGAAAGACGGACGCGATGAGGCCGAGTGGGCTGCCCGACAGGTGGCCGAACTGGTACAGGCGGGGCGTCGTCCACGCGAGATCGCCGTGCTCTTCCGTACCAGACATATGAGCCGTGGCCTGGAGCAAGCTTTCCGTCATGCTCGCGTTCCGTACAGCGTTCGTGGCAGCGCCGGCTTTTACGACCGGCGCGTCGTGCGAGATGTACTTGCTTATTTACGTTCGATTGCTAATCCAGCCGACAGCCTGTCATTGGCGCGCATCATCAACGTACCGACGCGTGGCCTGGGAGGAGTGACGTTGGAGCAGTTTACGACGAATGCTGCCAAGCATGGCTTGTCGCCGGGACAAGCGCTCTTTGACGGACGATGTTATACCGATCTTAAGCCAAACGCAGCAACTGCTCTACGCACATTTGCCACAATGTTGGCTGGCTGGCGCGACAAAGCTGCGCGTGGTTATCCACCAGCACACTTAATTGCAGATGTGCTGGCTCAAAGCGGCTATGACCATTGGGTACGAACTGCACCGCCGGAGGCCGACCGTCCCGACGCTCTAGCGCATCTGCAAGAGCTGCAAACGGCAGCCGAAGAACACGATATGCTGGCCGGATTTTTACAAGAGATCGCGTTGATGACAGCAGTAGAAGACAAAGATGATGAGCGCGATGCCGTTCAACTGCTGACAATTCATGCGGCAAAAGGACTTGAATGGCCGATTGTATTTTTGACCGGGATGGAAGAGGGTACGCTGCCACACGAGCGTGCATTTGCTGAGAGTGGTGGCGTTGAGGAAGAGCGACGCCTATGTTATGTCGCGTTAACCCGAGCTAAAGAACAGTTGTGGCTTTCATGGGTGGCAGCGCGACAACGTGGAGCTAGCTCGAAGCAATCACGTTTTCTACAAGAGATCATCGCCTATGGTCAGG
The DNA here is from genome assembly GCA_030147335.1 of Herpetosiphonaceae bacterium. Classification (GTDB taxonomy): domain Bacteria; phylum Chloroflexota; class Chloroflexia; order Chloroflexales; family Kallotenuaceae; genus LB3-1. The sequence goes on from JASKZZ010000218.1 coordinate 14,591, forward strand.
AACGCGCAGCCCAATCACGAGCTGGACGATGATATTGCTCAAGCTACGATAAACGTTTACGTGCCAAAAAAACGCAGCCAGAACCGCCGCCAGAATGAAAGGCTATCCTGCGAGCTAGTTTCAACTTTGCACATACAGCGGTCAAATATTTGCACGAGCCACCCCTAACGAAACCTTGTGGTCATGCTGTAACTGTACCAACTACTCCACACTCTTCGCATGGCAAAAAGAACAAACAGCAGCCCCGTCTTTTGGTCGGGCTGCTGCATGACTTAAGATAATATGAAGATGCCTTCGTCAGGTTGTTAGCTGCACCTCATCAATAGCGTCGCGCAGGCTGCGCACATAGCCCACGACATCACCACCTCGACCAACCTCGTTAATCAGCGCCGACCCAACGATCACGCCGTCGGCTAGCTGCGCGACGTGCTGCGCGTGTTCTGGAAGGGAAATACCAAATCCA